>DATLFP010000065.1:0-3542 GCA_035540955.1 Acidimicrobiales bacterium | reverse complement strand
GTGCCGGTCCATCCCGAGACCGCCCGCCGGCTGCTGTGCGACAGCCGGGTCGAGGGGATGCTCGGCGACCTCGACACCCCCATCAGCACCGGCCGGGCCAACCGGACCGTGAACCGCAAGCAACGACGAGCCGTCACCAAGCGCGACAAGGGCTGCCGGTGGGTCGGCTGCGTCGAGCAGGCCTATGTGCAGGCCCATCACGTCTGGCACTGGACCGACGGCGGCCCCACCGACCTCGACAACCTCGTCAGCCTCTGCTGGCACCACCACCACCTCGTCCACGAAGGCGGCTGGACCATCACCTACACCGACAACGCGCTCCGCTGCTACCGGCCCGACGGCACCGAGCTCCGCCACGACCGACCCAGGATCACCGACCTCCCACCGCTCGAGGTCGACGTCGACACCGAAGCCATCGTCCCCCGCTGGGCCGGCGAACCCTTCGACCTCACCGCCTGCGTCGACGCCACCCTCTCCACCCTCGGCCGCTGGCACGACGAGGGCGCCTGAGAACCTGCATGCGAAGGCGAGCGCCGAACCGGTCGTCCTGTGCGGCGGCCCAGTGGACCGGGTGATCGACACGGCCGCCGAAGGACCGGCATTTGGCGCTTGAACTCACTCTCAGCAGAGCAACCGGTGTGATCGGGGCATGAGATCGAGAAATCACCCCGATTGCACTGCGCAAGTTGCGCGCGAACCGGCATTCTGTGCGGCCGCTCTCCTTTCTTGGAGCAGCCAGACGTGTAGAGCACGCTTGCTTGCTCCAAGAACGCTGGCCGCCCCGAAGTGCCGATCGGTGTCCCCCGCTGGAGACACGCGGTGTGTTGCTGTTGTTGCTCGTAAACGATTCCGCGGAGGTGATGTGCGGGCTGACAAACCCAGGTAGCGGAAGTCAGGAATAACTGTCACACCCCATCGTCATGATGGGTGTGTGAAGTTGACGCTGCGGGAACTGCGGATGCGGGTGCAGGACGAGACCGATGCCTACCTCCTGTTGGAGGAGCTGCGTTGGCACGGCACCCCGAT
This sequence comes from Acidimicrobiales bacterium, assembly GCA_035540955.1. Lineage (GTDB taxonomy): Bacteria > Actinomycetota > Acidimicrobiia > Acidimicrobiales > CADCSY01 > DATLFP01. Next base: position 2,516 of record DATLFP010000065.1, on the reverse strand, counting down.
CTGCGCTCATTGCGGGCACGACAAGGCGTACTTCCTGAACCCCAAGGGCGGGACCCGCGGGAGCGGCCCCAAGCGTGCCGACGGGAAGCGGTCACAGTCCGTCCGCCGTGTCTGGAAGTGCGCCAAGTGCCGCCGCCAGTTCTCGGTGCTGACCAACACCGTCATGCACGGCACGAAGATCGCCATTGCCGACTGGCTGACCGTGATGGTGCTCATGTGCTCGGCGAAGAACGGGATCAGCGCCCGCGAGGTCGAGCGTCTGATCGGCGTCACCCCCGAGACCGCGTGGCACATGCTCCACCGCCTGCGCGAAGCCATGAAGCGTGACCCACTGGTCGGGATGCTGAGCGGCACGATCGTCGCGGACGAGACGTTCATCGGCGGTGCGGAGAAGAACAAGCACGCCAGCAAGCGGAAGCCAGCACCAGGCCGCACGCCAGGTGCGAAGGTGCCAGTCCTGTCGCTGATCAACACCGAGACGGGCGAGGTCCGCTCGCAGGTGATCCCCGACGTGACCGGCATGACCCTCCGCAAGGCCATCGAGCAGGAAGTGATGGCGTCGGAGTCGATCCTGCACGCCGACCAGTGGGCGTCGTACAAGCCAATCGGACGGGACTTCGTCGCCCACGTCGCGGTGGACCACGGCAACGGTCAGTACGTCCTCGATGGCGCGAGCACCAACGCCGCGGAGGGCTACTTCTCGCAGCTCAAGCGGTCGCTGGACGGCACCCACCACCACGTCAGCCGCGAGCACCTGCACCGCTACCTGGCCGAGTTCGACTTCCGCTACTCGACCAAGGAACTGAGCGACACCGAGCGGATCAACCGCATGGTCAAGGGTGCAGCCGGTCGGCGGCTCAGCTACCGGCCACTGGTTGCCCGGTGACGCGCAACCGCCCGGCGCTCTTGACGCCGGGCGGTACGATTGTGCTGTCAGTGGACCGGACGGGATTCGGACCCGCAAGGCGATCTTCCAAGGGACGACCTCGGCACCAGCCCCGGCCCGGGAACACTGAAATGGGGTGCCCGGGGGAGGGAACACCTCCCCCAGGGCCGCTCACGAAGATGGGCTCGATCCCTTGCCTGTGTCCCGGCTCAGGACCGCCCTGCGACTTCTTCCACCACCCCCTCCTTCTGTCGCCCGAGGCCTACCCGGCCTACGGTACGCGCGTTCGGAGCGTTCTAGCAACCATCGCGGCAGAGATATCTCTCGCCTTCTCTCCGAGTCCTGCGTAGACTTAGCGCATGGCAGATCAGACCACGCAACGGGCGGTCCAGAAGGGCCGCAGCCCGAGTTACCCGGGCGTCCCGCTAGAGCGGTGCATCGACCGGGCGCGCGTGCTGTACGACCAGGAGCGCAAGAACCCGGCCCCTGTCGAGACCGTTCTGAGGCACTGGGGATTCGCGAACCCCAAGACCGGCCCGGCCACGGTCGCACTCGCCGCGCTCAAGAAGTTCGGGCTCGTTGAGGACAAGGGCTCTCGCGAAAACCGAATGGTGTACCTCACCGACCTCGCCCTCGACATCCTGATGCTGCCTGACGAGGCGAAGCGCGCCGACCTGATCCGCAAGGCAGCGTTTTTCCCGGCGATCCACGCCGACCTCTGGGAGCGCTACAACGGGGACCTGCCGTCGGACGACACCCTGCGGTACGAGCTGGTGCGGCAGCGCGCGTTCACCGAGAGCGGAGCCACGGACTTCATCCGCCAGTTCCGCGAGACCATCTCCTTCGCCGGCCTCACGGCCGATACGCTCATCTCTGACGACGAGGAGCGGGAGCGCGAGGACGGTGACGACGATGACGACCAGATCGAGCGTCAACGGCAGCAGCAACGGGGCCGTCGAAAGAAGCCCGGCGTGCTGAGCTACGCGGTCCCCTTCGCCCCCGACGGGTCCAACGCCGTCATCGAGTTCCCGTTCGCGCCGACCGAGGACGACTGGGACTACTTCATGACGGTGCTGAACGCCATGAAGCCCCGACTGATCGCACGGGAATCGGACGCTCACGACGAGTCGTAGCCTTGAGCCATGAGCAAGCGCCGCCCGACGCCCGCTGAGCGCGACGAGCGCGTCAAGGTCGAGCTACCGCCCGACGAGTTCATCGAAGGCGTCCTCGCCGCAGGGGAACACCCCGACGAGGACGACGAGAGCACCGACGACTAGGTGCCCGACGAGCCGATGAACGCGTGGGACCGCTTCATGCGTTGGACGGTGTGGAGTTCCCGAGACACGATGGACGCCGGGGTTGGTTGGCTCCGAGGATGGCGCTACATGCGGCGGTGGGTACGCGGCGAGACGATCCAGATCGAGGACGTCAAGCCTCCCTGGGACGAGCCTCCCGACCCGTAGTTGGGTTCGTGAACCCGCACATCACCTCCGCGGAATCGTCTCGGCGATCCTCACTGCCGACAGCGAACGCCCATGCGGCACCGGGCGGTCTGACGGTGCGCTCCGTATCAGGGCGTTCGGGTTGGGTCAGAGCCTCGTGAGCAGCGAGCCGACGCAGGCGACGTGGA
>DATLFP010000064.1:0-14237 GCA_035540955.1 Acidimicrobiales bacterium | reverse complement strand
CCAGCAGTCGCGGATCTCGACCACCCACGCGCTGGGTTCTAGCCGTTCTCCGAGGTCGAGAACGTCCTCGGACGCGCAACTGGGCGGGATCTGCCGGTCCATGACCGGCAGATCCCGCCCAGAAGCGAGTCGGGTCAGCTGACGATGAACTCGTGGACCATGCCGTTCTCGGCATGGGGGGTGCCGTCTTCCTCGAAGTCGGCGGGATCGGTCTGGGGCGTGGTGCCCACCGGGATGAAGCAGATGGCGACGTAGCGGCCGGGGGCGAGATCGACGTTCACGACGGTGTCGTCGCCGGGGCACGCGAACCCGAATGAGACGGGGCTCACCGTGTCGGGATCCTCCTCGCTCGCCAGCAGCTCCTCGACGGTGCGGGTCTCGGACTCGTCGATGCTCATGATCATGAGCTCGTGCAGCTCGGCGCCTTCGTTCTCGAACGTGACGGCGAACGAGCCGCCTGCCTCCAGCGCGTCGACGCCCTCGAACTCGTAGTCGCGGGCGGTGATCGTCGCCGCGGTGGCGCCATCGGCCGGCTCCTCGGCGGGCGGCAGGCCGGCCTCCGCCGGGTCGACACCCTCGGCGCACGGGTTCACCTCGGGCGGTCCGTCCTCGCCGTCGGTCGGCATGTCGTGGTCATCGGCCGCCGTCGTCGTCGCACCGGCCGCGGTGTCGTCATCGTCGTCGCCGCAAGCCGCCAGGCCGGCGACGAGCAGCAGGGTCGCAAACAGCGCGGCGAGCTTCCGCCAAGTGCTCATCGGATCAGGTTCTCCTCGATCTCAGGGATGGAGGCGGCACCCTACCGGCGCGAGACTCCACGCATGAGCATCGCGGTGTCGCTCGACCAGCTGCGGGAAGAGATCGGCCGGCGAGGGGACACGGCGTTCGCGGTCACCGTTGGCGACGACGGCCCGCACGTCGTCTCCCTCCGGCTCTCCTGGGACGGCGACGTGCTCGTCGGCGGGGCTGGCACCCGGACCGCGACCAACGTCGAGGCACGACCGGCCGTCACCCTGCTCTGGCCGTCGGCCGCGTTCGCCGACTTCAGCCTGCTCGTCGACGGCACCGCCACGGTGGTCGACGGCCGGCTGCACGTGACGCCCGAACGGGCCGTGCTCCACCGCTCGGCGGAAGCGGCGGGCGACGGCCCGTCGTGCGTGAAGGTCCTCGAGGCGCCGAAGGGCTAGAGGCCGCCCCGGCGGCTCCGGTAGTAGCGGGGGCCGGTAAAGGCGCCGACGATCAAGAGGATCAACAGGATGAGGAGGAGCGTGCGGATCATGGCTCCCTCGTTCCCCATCCTGGCCATGCGTGAACTCGCGACGGCACGGGGTAGGCCGCCCGGCAGTGCAAACGGCGGAAGAACGACTCATCACCCTGCTCGAGGTGCACGACCTGCACCTCGCGCCCATCGACTCGCTCGGCGACCGGGCCCGGCTCCAGCACCATCCCGACACCGCGGCCCTGAAGTACGAGCTCGACGACTGGTTCGTCGCCCGCCTCGACCACCTCGACCTCCCCGGCGTCGATCGCCATGAGGCCTCGGCCGCCATGCGGGCTCTCGGCCGCATCGACCTCGTGCCGCCGCTGTACGAGTGGCTGGCCGACGAGGCGACCATCGAGGAGCTGCGCGAGTACCTCTCGGTCGAGGGCGGGCCCGACGGCGGGTTCGACGACCTCGTCGCCGCGTGCCAGATCGGCATGGACGGCATCGCCAAGCTGGAGCTGGCCCAGAACTACTGGGACGAGATGGGCAACGGCCGGCTGGACCGGGTCCACACCGAGCTGCACCGCAAGCTGGCACGCGCCGTCGGGCTGCGCGAGGTGTCGCGCCAGGAGCTGCCCATCGAGGCCCTCGAGCGGGCTGCCCTCGGTTCGCTGCTCGCGACCAACCGGTGGCTGCAGCCGGAGATGATCGGCGCGCTCGGCCTCATCGAGCTGCAAGCAGGCCCTCGCTGCCGCAAGGTGGTGCGGGGCCTCGAGCGCCTCGGGTGCGGGTGGGACGCCCTCGACTTCTATGCCGAGCACGCCGAAGCCGACCCTCGCCACGGCAAGGACTGGGTCGACAAGGTCGTCGGCTCGCTCGAGGACCGTGGCGATTGGGGCGAGCGGATCGTGCGGGGCGCTCGGTGGCGATCGGCGGTGAACGCCCGGTTCTTCTCGGCCATGCACGCCCGCTTCGTCGGTTCCGCCAAGTTGGCGGCGTAGCGTTCGTGGGTGGTCCTGCCCGCCCACATCAAGCCGATGCTGGCGACCGCCGGGACGCTGCCCGCCGACCAGGACCGGTGGGCGTTCGAGCTGAAGTGGGACGGCATCCGCGCCATCGCCTACTGGGACGGGCGCGCGGTGCGGTTCGAGTCGCGCAACCTCCGCGACATCACCCGCTCGTGGCCCGAGCTGGCCGGCCTCGGCGAGCGCCTCGGCGGCCGCCCGGCGATCCTCGACGGCGAGATCGTCGCCCTCGACGACCGGGGTGTGCCGTCGTTCCAGCGCCTCCAGGAGCGGATGCACGTCGTCGCCCCACCCAACGACCTCGTCACCCGCGTGCCCGCCGCCTACTTCGCGTTCGACGTGCTCCACCTCGACGACACCACGCTGATGGCGCAGCCGTGGACCGAGCGACGGGCGGTGCTCGAGGACCTCGACGTGCGGGGCGCGTGCTGGGCCACCCCGCCGGCCTTCGTCGGGGAGGGAGACGTGACGGTCGCCGCCGCCGAGGACCGGCAGCTGGAGGGTGTCGTCGCCAAGCGGCTCGACAGCGCGTACGTGCCCGGTCAGCGCAGCCGGCTCTGGACCAAGGTCAAGCGGGTCAACCGCAACGAGTTCGTGGTGGGCGGCTGGACCCCGGGCGAGGGCCGCCGGGCCGGCACCATCGGGTCGCTCGCCCTCGGCGTGCCCGCCGGCGCCAGCGGCGGCCTGCGCTACGTCGGCAACGTCGGGACCGGCTTCACCGACCGCGAGCTGCGCCGGCTCGAGTCGGTGCTGGCGCCCACCGTGAGCGAGATCAACCCGTTCACGGAGAACGTGCAGTACCTCAAACGGGGAACGGTGTTCGTGGCGCCCACGATCGTCACGGATGTCGAGTACACGGAGATGACAAACGAGGGGATCCTGCGTCATCCCTCGTACAAGGGCGAACGGATCGACAAATCGCCCGGCGGCGTCAACACTGATCCCGACAAGGACCGATCCCCGTAGGAGAAGTCATGCCCCGTGCGATCTGGAGCGGCTCGATCAGCTTCGGGCTGGTCAACATCCCGATCAAGCTGTTCAACGCCGTCTCCCGCAAGAACGTCTCGTTCAACCAGATCGACTCGCGCACCGGGTCGCGCATCAAGATGCAGCGGGTGTCGGCCACCGACGGCACCGAGGTGCCCTACGAGGCGATCGTCAAGGGCTACGAGCTTTCACCTGACCGGTACGTGCTCATCGAGCCCGAGGAGCTCGACGCCCTCGATCCCGAGGCCACCCACACCATCGACATCGAGGAGTTCATCGACCTCAGCGAGATCGACCCGATCTTCTACGACGCCGCCTACTACGTGGCGCCGGTGAAGGGCACCGAGAAGCCCTACGCCCTCCTCGTGCAGGCCATGGAGCAGGAGAACAAGGTCGCCATCGCCCGGTTCGTAATGCGCACGAAGCAGTACCTCGCGGCGCTGCGGCCCAAGGACGGCAAGCTCGTGATCTCCACGATGGTCTACGCCGACGAGGTCATCCCGCCCGAAGAGGTGAGCGAGTTCGACGGCCTCGACGACATCGAGGTGTCCGATCGCGAGCTCGCCATGGCCAAGCAGCTCATCGACTCGCTCACCACCGCGTTCGAGCCCGAGCAGTTCCGCGACGAGTACCGCGACAAGGTGCTCGCTCTGATCGAGCAGAAGGCCGAGGGGGTCGAGACCGTCGTCGAGGCACCGGTCGCCGTTGAGGAGACCAAGGTTGTCGACCTGCTCGCCGCCCTCGAGGCGAGCGTGAAGGACGCCCGGGCCGCCCGCAAGCGCCACCCGGCGGCCGGCGACGGCGAGAGCGACGCGTCGGGTGCGGACGCCGAGGACGCCGCGGCGGAGAAGCCGGCGGCGAAGAAGCGAGCCAAGAAGAGCGCCTGAGCCCATGACCCTCGTCGAGATCGACGGGCACGAGCTCAAGCTGTCGAACCTCGACAAGGTGCTCTATCCCGCGCCCGGGTTCACCAAGGGCGAGGTCATCGACTACTACGCCCGGGTCGCGCCCACCCTCCTCCCGCACCTCGGTGACCGCGCCATCACCCTGAAGCGGTATCCCGACGGCGTCGACGGCAAGTTCTTCTACGAGAAGAACTGCCCGCGCCACCACCCCAACTGGGTGCCGGTGCAGCCGGTGCGCTCCGAGGACGGCTTCATCGAGTACTGCCAGCTCGACTCGGTGGCGGCGGTGGTGTGGGCCGCCAATCTCGCCTCCCTCGAGCTGCACACGACGATGGCGCGCGCCGCCACCCCCGACAACCCCACGATGGTCGTGTTCGACCTCGATCCCGGTCCGCCCGCCGACATCCTCGACTGCGCGGATGTCGCCCTCTGGATCCGCGACCTGCTGGCCGGGATCGGCCTCGACTGCGTGGCCAAGACCTCGGGCTCGAAGGGTCTGCAGGTGTACCTGCCGCTGAACGGCGAGAACGACTACGACCACACCACCGGCTTCGCCAAGTACGTGGCCGAGCTCATGGAACGGGAGGAGCCCGGTCGGGTCGTGAGCGTGCAGAAGCGCGACCTGCGCCGCGGCAAGGTGCTCGTCGACTGGATGCAGAACTCGTTCCACAAGACCACGGTGTGCGCCTACTCGCTGCGAGCGCGCGAGCAGCCGACGGTGTCGACGCCGGTCACCTGGACCGAGGTGGAAGCCGCCCACGACGAGCGCGACGCCGCCCTCCTCACCTTCACCGCGCCCGACGTGCTCGACCGCATCGCCGAGCACGGCGACCTCTGGGCGCCCACCCTCACCCTGACCCAGTCACTTCCCCCCGACGGCCCCACCGCCACCGCCCCGCGCGTCCACCACTGACGCGGGGTCTACGAGGCGGGGCGGACCGGGCCGGTGGCGGCGAGGAAGACGGCGTCCCAGCCCTGGGCGTCGACCGCGAGGGCGGCGAGGGCGGCGCCGGCCACGGCGAGCACCTCGTCGGCGCCGGGCGACCCGATGGCGGCCAGGACCCGGGCCCGGGCCAGCTGGGCGATGGCCTTCACCAGGTCGTCGTCGGTCGGGCTCACCCGCTGATCGGTGGCGTCGAGGGCGGCGAGCGCGCCGTCGACGTCGCCGGCGGCGGCGGCCGCGCACGACTCGGCCATCAGGGCCGTCGCGTGATCGAGGTAGGTGCCCCCGTCGAGCGCCGCCACCCGCGCCGCTTGCGCGCGGGCGCCCTCGACGTCGCCGGCCGCCGCCAGGACCAGCGCGTAGGCCGACAGCACGTTGGCCGACGGGCCGACGTCGCGGACGAGGCCCGCCGCCGACCGCAGGAGCGGCACGGCGTCGGCCACCCGCCCGACCATGCTGAGGGCCAGCGCCCGGTTCACGACGTTCTCGCCGCCGCCGGGTGAGGTCGGGTCCCACTCGGTGCGCGCCGCCTCGAACGCCCGATCCATCAGGTCGAGCGCGGCCTTGCCGTCGCCCCGCTGTATGGCCAGCTCGGTGCCGAGGAACGCCGGCATCAGTCGCTCGTTGGAGCCCGACGGGTAGTGATCGACGATGGCCTCGGCGTCGACCAGGAGCAGCTCGGCCTCCTCCCGCTGGCCGATGGCCTGCAGGCCGCGCGCCAGGGGGACGATGGCCCGCAGCTGACCCCAGTGGTCGCCGATGTCCATGAAGATCTGGCGGGCGTGCTCGAGCGCCTCGACCGACGCGTTGATGTTCCCCTGCCAGTGCTGGGCCGACGCCAGCAGCACCGTCATCATCCCCAGCGCCCACCGGTCGCCCGACTCCTCGGCCTCGGCGATCTGCTTCGACGCGAGCTCCTCGGCCTCCCGGAGCATGCCCCGGGTGAAGTACACCCAGGCGAGCAGCCCGCGCGCCCAGCCGAGGCCGCCCCAGTCGCCGATGTCGTCGAACATCGACTCCGCCCGCTCGAGGCGCTCCTCGGCGACGTCGGACTCGCCCCGCAAGAAGGCGATCCATGCCAGGTTCTGGTTGGCCCACGCCACGCCCTTGCGCGAACCGATGTCCTGGAAGGCATGCAGCGCGTCCAACAGGAGCGGCTCGGCGATGTCGTGGTCGCCCGAGAACAGATGCGTCATCCCCATGCGCCGCAGCGCGCTGGCCTCGCCCCGCCGGTCGCCCAGCTCGCGCCACAGTGCGAGCGCCTCCTCGAGCACGGCGAGGGACTCCTCGTAGCGGCCCTCGTTGCGGAGCAGCTCGCCCTCCACCGTGCGCGCCCTTGCCACGGCGAGGCGGTCACCGGCGTCGGTCGCCTCGGCCACCGCCATGTCGAGGTCGGCGCGGGCCTCGGCGTTGCGCCGGAGCCACATGCGGGCCCGGCCCCGGCCGACGAGCGCGTGCCGCCGCCGCGCCGACGCCTCGTCGCCGAGGATCCGCAGCATCTGGTCCCAGGACCGGAGCGCGTCCATGTGCAGCTCGCGGTCCTCGGCCCGGTCGGCCGCCCGCTCGAGGGCCTCCAGGGCGCGCTCGGTGAGGTCGTCGGGCACGCCGACGACGCCGCCGAGCTCGGCGGTGAGCTCGGCCGAGGTCGCGTAGTGGCGGGCGAGGTTGTCGAGGAACTCGTCGGAGCGCTCGGTCTCGGCGACGATGCTCTCGACCCACGCGCCGACGGCCGCGTGCCGCCGTGCCCGCTCGGCCTTCGTGAGGGTGCCGTACGCGACCTCCCGCACGAGGTCGGACACGAACTCCACGTAGACCTCATCGAGGTCGAGCAGGTCCTTGGCCACGAGCGCGTCGACCGCTGCCCGCACCGTGCCCGCCGCCCCCCGGCTCTGACCGAGCGCCACCAGCGCCGCCACCGGCCCCCGCCGGCCGACCACGGCGGCGTCCTCGAGCACCGCCCGCTCGCCGGAAGGGAGGGCGTCGAGCCGGGCGGCGACCAGGCCCCGCAGGGTGGCGGGGAGCGATGACACCCGGTCGGCGCCCTTCTCGAGGTCGCCGCTCTCGGCGAGGATCGCCACGAGCTCCTCGAGGAACAACGGGTTGCCGCCGCTGCGCTCGATGAGCGCCTCCCGCACCCGCTGATCGACGTCGCGCCCGAGCAGCGAGGTGAGCATCTCGCCGGTGGCGTCGTCGTCGAGCGGGTCGAGGTTGAGCACGACGAGGTTGTGGCGCCCGGGCGTCGGCCGCCATCGCTGCTCGAGCTCGGGTCGCGCCGTCAGCAGCACGACGAGCGGGATGCGATGGAGCCGCTCGAGCAGGCTGTCGACGAGCTCCAGCACGAGCTCGTCGGCCCACTGCACGTCGGAGATCACGAGCAGCGTCGGGTGCTGGCTCGCCAGCCCTTCGAGGAAGGCCCGCATCCCGGCGTGGATCTCGCCCCGCGCCCGCGCTGGCTCGACGTCGTCGAGGCGGCCCTCGTAGCCCATGAGGTAGAGGAGGGCGTCGGCGGTGCGGGCCACGTCGGCCGACTCGACCTCGCCGAGCGCGCTCGCCACCGCGTGCAGGCAGCGGGCCCGGGCCTCGGCGGCGTCGTGAGTCGGGGCGATCCCGCAGTGGCCACGGAGGGCGTCGGCGATCGGCCACCAGACGTTGGCCTCGCCGTAGGGGCGGCTGCGGCCGACGAGCACGAGGCACCGCTCCGAGCTGGCGACGTTGGCGACCACGTGCTCGGCCAGGCGGCTCTTGCCCATCCCCGCCTCGCCGACGAGCAGCGCGAGGTGGGGTCGCCGGTAGTTGATGCCGGTGCGGAAGGCGCTGCACAGCAGCTCGACCTCGCCGTCGCGGCCGACGAGCGGCGACTCCGACCGGCGGGGCCGCCGACCCGGCGCGGTGAGCGCCTCGTGGGCCACCCAGGCTCGCACCTGCTCCTCGCGGCCCCGGGCGGTGAGGAGCCCCAGCGACTCGTAGCGGAACACGTTGGCGGTGGCGAGGTAGGTCTCCTCGCCGACCACGACCTGGCCGGCCGCGGCGTTCGTCTGCAACCGGCTGGCGGTGTTCACCACGTCGCCCATCGCCGTGTAGTCGCCGCCGGCCCGGAGGGCGCCGACGAGCACCTCGCCGGTGTTGATGCCGATGCGCATGCGCAGGTCGGCGCCGATCGCGGCCGCCTGGTCGGCCAGTGACCGCTGCATCTCGAGCCCGGCACGCACCGCCCGCTCGGCGTCGTCCTCGTGGGCGACGGGCGCGCCGAAGAGGGCGACGACGGCGTCGCCCACGATCTTGTCGACCCGCCCCCCGTACGCGCCGATGTCGGCGGCGAGGCGCTCGAAGCAGCGGTCGACGATGTTCTTCACGTGCTCGGGGTCGACCTTCTCCGACAGGCTCGTGAACCCGACGAGATCGGCGAACAGCACGGTGACCACCCGCCGCTCGTCGGCCGGCGCGAACAGGGCGTGCCCGCACGACGAGCAGAAGCGCGCCCCTGCCGGCACCTCGGCCGAGCACGACGGGCACTGCACAGCAGGAGGATACGTGTGGGGTACCCGGAGCCCGTGGTCGGTTGTGGTCACGGACGTCTGGTCGGCGAACGTCGTGACCACGCGCCGCCGACGGTGGTGACCAGCGTCACGGTGTCATGCCTACCTTGACAGCGGTTCGCTCTCTAGGGTGCTCCCATGCCGCCCGCTGTCGCCGCCACCGTCACCACCGCCGCCGCCCGAGCCGTCAACGCCGTCAAGGTCTACGGCAGCGGCCAGACCGAGGTGCGCGCCCTCGACGACGTCACCGCCGACTTCGACGCCGGTCGCTTCACCGCCATCATGGGCCCGTCCGGCTCGGGCAAGTCGACGCTCATGCACTGCCTGGCGGGGCTCGACAACCTCACCGCCGGCGAGGTGTGGATCGGCGACCAGCGGGTCGACACCCTCGACGACAAGCGCCTCACCCAGCTCCGCCGCGACCAGGTCGGCTTCGTCTTCCAGGCGTTCAACCTCGTCCCCACCCTCACCGCGGCAGAGAACGTCACGCTCCCGCTGTCGCTCGCCGGTCGCAAGCCCGACCCGGCGTGGCTCGACACCGTCATCGACACCGTCGGGCTCCGCGACCGCCTCCACCACCGGCCCTCGGAGCTGTCGGGCGGCCAGCAGCAGCGGGTGGCGGTGGCCCGGGCCCTCGCCTCGCGCCCGGCGATCGTGTTCGCCGACGAGCCCACCGGCAACCTCGACTCCCGGGCCAGCGCCGAGATCCTCGACTTCATGCAGCGCGCCGTGGAAGACCTCGGCCAGACGATCGTGATGGTCACCCACGACCCGGTGTCGGCCAGCCACGCGAGCCGGGTCGTGTTCCTCGCCGACGGCCGGATCGTCGACGAGCTCGCCGATCCCACCGCCGAGTCGGTCATCGACATGATGAAGCGGCTCGGGGGCGAGTAGCCGTGCTCCGCGCGTCACTCAAGGACCTCTGGGCCCGCAAGCTCCGCCTGCTCGCCACCAGCGCCGCCGTCGTGCTCGGCGTGGCGTTCATGTGCGGCACCCTCGTGCTCACCGACACCGTCGGCCGCACCTTCGACGACCTCTTCGCCGACGTCAACCGCGGCACCGACGCCTACGTGCGGGGCGAGGCCGTCATCGAAGGCGACTTCGGCGACGACGCCCAGCGGCCCCGCATCGACGACAGCATCGTGACCCTCGTGGCCGGCGTGGACGGCGTGGCCGAGGCCGAGGGCGACGTGCTCGGCTACGCCCAGATCGTCGGGCGGGACGGCAAGGCGCTCGGCAACCCCGGCTTCGGGGCGCCCACCTTCGGCGGCATCTGGAGCGACAGCGCGCTCAACCCGTTCACCCTGGCCGAGGGGACGGCGCCGGTGCTGCAGGACGAGGCGGTGATCGACCGCAAGAGCGCCAAGGACGGCAAGCTCGCCGTGGGCGACCGCGCCACGATCCTGACCCCCGAACCGATCCAGGTGACGATCGTCGGCATCGCCACCTTCGGCACCCTCGACTCGCCGGGCGGCGCCTCGTTCGTGGGCATGAACCGCGCCGCGGCCCAGCAGAACTTCGGCGAGCCGGGCAAGTTCGACGCGGTCGGCGTCGTCGCCGCCGACGGGGTGTCACAGGAAGAGGTGCGCGACCGGATCGCCGCCGTCCTGCCCGAGGGCCACGAGGTGATCACCGGGGCCGAGCTGACCAAGGAGAACCAGGACGCCGTGGCCCAGGGGCTCGGCTTCTTCCGGACGATCCTGCTCACCTTCGCCGGCATCGCCCTGTTCGTCGGGTCGTTCATCATCTACAACACCTTCGGGATCATCGTCGCCCAGCGCACCCGCGAGCTCGCCCTGCTGCGGGCCATCGGGGCCAGCCGCCGGCAGGTGCTGCGGACGGTGCTGATCGAGTCGGCCTTCGTCGGCATCCTGGCGTCGATCGTCGGGCTGCTCGCCGGCATCGGCGTGGCCCGGTTGCTCAAGGCCCTGCTCGACGCGGCCGGGCTCGAGGTGCCGGCCGGCGGGATCGTCGTGAGCACCAGCACGGTGGTGACCGCGTTCGTGGTCGGCCTCGGGGTGGCGGTCACATCGGCCTACTTCCCGGCGCGGCGCGCCGCCCGCGTGCCGCCGCTGGCAGCGATGCGCGACGTCGCCTTCGAGCGGACGACTGCCTCCCGCGTGCGTGTGGTCATCGGCGTGGTCGTGGTCGCGGTCGCCGCCCTCGCACTCGCCGCCGGCGTCTCCGGCGACGGCTCGCTGCCCATGGTCGGGCTCGGCGCGCTCGCGACGATCGTCGGCATCCTTATCCTCGGTCCCCTGCTGGCCCGCCCCATCACCGGCGCGCTGGGTGCTCCCCTCCCGCGGCTGAAGGGCATGACCGGCGTCCTCGCCCGGCAGAACGCCAGCCGCAACCCGAAGCGCACGGCGTCGACGGCGGCGGCGCTGATGATCGGCGTCTCCCTCGTCGGCTTCATCACCGTGTTCGCGGCGTCGGCCCAGAAGTCGGTCAACCAGGTGATCGACGACAACTTCGTCGCCGACATCATCGTCCAGGGCTCGGGCGGGTTCGGCGGGTTCAGCCCCCGCCTCGCCGAGGACCTCCGCGACCTCGACGAGATCGAGCAGGTGGCGGCCATGCGGTTCGGCCAGGCGATCGTCGGGGAGTCGAGCGCGTTCATGATGGGGTTCTCGACCAACGTGGGCGCCATGTTCGACTTCGGGCTCACCGAGGGTGGTATCGAGGGTCTCGGCCTCGACGGCATCGCCGTGAACGTCGACTACGCCGAGGAGAACGACCTCACCCTCGGGAGCACCGTCGACGTCCAGTTCGTCCAGGGCGGCCGCAACGCCTACGAGGTGCGGGCGCTCTACACCGACAAGATCCTCGCCGGCAGCTACTTCGTGAGCACCGAGGCGTTCGACCGCTACACGACCGAGCAGTTCGACTCCATGGTGTTCGTCACGGCCCGGGACGGCGTCGCCGCCACCGATCTCGTCGCCGCCGTCGAGGACGCCGCCGCGCCGTACCCGACGGCGGAGGTGCAGGACATCGCCGGGTTCAAGGAGTCGCAGGCCGCGCAGTTCCGCACGCTGCTCAACCTCATCTACGGCCTGCTCTTCCTCGCCATCTTCATCGCGCTGCTCGGCATCGCCAACACCCTGGCGCTGTCGATCCACGAGCGCACCCGCGAGCTGGGGCTGCTGCGGGCGGTGGGCATGACGAAGGGTCAGGTGCGGTCGACGGTGCGCTGGGAGTCGGTGCTGATGGCGTTGCTCGGCACCGCGCTCGGGCTCGGCGTCGGTCTGCTCCTCGGCTGGGCCATGGCCCAGGCCATGCGCTCGGAGGGCTTCACCGCGTTCTCGGTCCCCTTCGGCCAGCTCGCCGTCATCTGCGTGCTGGCGGCCATCGCCGGGGTCGTCGCCGCCATCTGGCCCGCTCGCCGCGCCGCCCGTCTCGACATCCTCGACGCCATCGCCGCCGAGTAGCCGTCACCGCGGCGGTGGCGTGCGGTCGGTGGGGTCGAGGATGAGGCGGGGGCCGCGGTCCCAGGTGAGGTAGCTCCACCCCCAGGAGACGAGGACGCTCAGCCGGTTGCGGAACCCCACCAGGTACAGCAGGTGGAGGAACAGCCACACGACCCAGGCGACGAACCCGGTGAGCCGGATGCGCAGCGGGAGGTCGGCCACCGCGCTGTTGCGGCCGATGGTGGCCATCGTCCCCTTGTCGAGGTAGCGGAACGGTCGCTTCGCCGGCCGGCCCCGCAGCGAGCGGGCGATCGTCTTGCCGACGTACGCGCCCGACTGCTTCGCCACCTGCGCCACCTGCGGCAGCAGCACGCCACCGGGGCCCTCGATGGCCGCGAGATCGCCGATCACGAAGGAGTGCTCGTGGCCGGGGATGCGCAGCTCCGGCGTCACCACGATGCGCCCGCCCCGTCCCTGCTCGACGCCGAGCACGTCGGCCAGCGGGTTGGCCTTCACACCGGCCGCCCACACCACCGTGCGGGTCGGCACCACCTCGCCGGAGGCGAGCGTGACCGAGTCGGGAGCGACGGCGGTGACCTGGCACCCGAGGCGGACGTCGACGCCGCGCCGGCGGAGCTGCTCGAGCGCGTGCCGCTGGGCCCGCCCGCTGAACGGGGCGAGCACGGCGTCGCCCATCTCGAGCAGCACGACCCGGGCGGCCCCGACGTCGAGGCGCCGGAAGTCCTTGGCGAAGACCATCCCGAACAGCTCCATCAGCGCGCCGGCCATCTCCACGCCGGTGGGCCCGCCGCCGAGGACGACGAAGGTGAGCGCGCCGGAGCCGAGGAGCGACGGGTCGGCGTCGGCCCGCTCGAACTGGGCGATCACGTGGTTGCGGAGGTGGATGGCGTCCTCCAGCCCGTACAGCGGGAGGGCGTGCTCGGCGGCGCCCTCGACCCCGAACCAGTTCGTCGTCGCCCCCGCCGCCAGCACCAGGTGGTCGAAGGCGATGGCGTCGCCTCCGGCCAGCGCCACCCGCTTGGCCCCCCAGTCGACGCCGGCGACCCAGCCGGTGCGGAACCGCACGTTGGCCGCGTCCTGGAAGATGCCCCGCACCGGATAGGCGATGTCGCTCGAGGACAGCCCAGCGGTGGCCACCTGGTAGAGCAGCGGCTGGAAGGTGTGGAAGTTGTGGCGGTCGACGATGGTCACCTCGACCGGCTCGTTCACCAGCTCCTTGGCGCAGTCGAGGCCGCCGAAGCCGGCCCCCACGATCACGACATGCGGCCGGGACACATTGTGAATGATTTCACGAGACGGCGGCCGCCGCCATGGGGATGCGGCCGCCGCCATGGGGATGCGAACGCCGCCACCGTCCTGGCGGGGGCCGCGTAACGTTGCCGCCGTACCTGCGACCAGGTCGCAAGAAGGGAACGACGCGTGCACATCCCCGACGGGTTCATCGACGCCGCCACCTCGGCGGGAGCCGGCGCCGTCACCGTCGCCGGGCTCGGCGTCGCCGCCAAGCGGGCCGCCGTCGAGCTCGACGACCGCGCCGCGCCCCTGGCCGGGCTCACCGCGGCGTTCATCTTCGCCGTGCAGATGCTCAACTTCCCCGTCGCCGCCGGCACCAGCGGCCACCTCATCGGCGGGGTGCTGGCCGCCGTCCTCGTCGGACCGTGGGCGGCGGCCATCTGCCTCGCCGTGGTGCTCGTCGTCCAGGCCCTGTTCGCCGACGGCGGGCTCAGCGCGCTCGGCCTGAACATCCTCAACATGGGCCTCGTCGGTGGCATGGGCGGCTACCTCGTGTTCGCCACCGTCCGCGCCGTGCTCCCCAAGACCCGCGCCGGCGTGCTCGCCGCCACCGCCGTCGCCGCGTGGTCGTCGGTGGTGCTGGCGTCCGCCGCGTTCGCGCTCGAGTACGCGATCGGCGGCACCGTCGACCTCTCCCTCCGCCAGGTGATCGGCGCCATGGTCGGTGTGCACGCCCTCATCGGCATCGGCGAGGCCGTCGGGCTCGCTGCTGGCGAACGGGCTCACGAAGACCGCGAGGGCGACGGCGACCGCCAGGCCGGCGAGCACGAAGATCGAGGTGCGCTTCACGACGCCAGCTCGGCGGGTCGCAGCTCGAGGGTGGCGGCGAGGTGGCGGGCGCCGTAGACGAGGTCGGGCCGCGAGGCGAGCACGGCGCTGACGGTGAGGCAGGTGATGACGGCCTCGCCGATGCCGATGA
>DATLFP010000063.1:0-10666 GCA_035540955.1 Acidimicrobiales bacterium | reverse complement strand
GCCTGGTGGGGGTGCCGTCGGTCGGGTTGCTGGCCGCCACCGAGCTGGGCCTCGCCCCCGAGCGGCTGCTGGTGGTGGCCGATCCGCCGGCGGCGTCGGTGGCCACCGTCGTCGCCGCGCTGCTCGACGCCGTCGACGTCGTCTACGTGCGCAGCGGCGGGATCGGCGCCGCCGACGCCCGCCGGCTGGCGGCCCGGGCCCGGGAGCGGGAGGCGGTGCTGATCCCACTCGGTGCCCGCTGGCCGCTGAGCGCCGACGTGCGGCTGCACGCCGACGCTGCCGAGTGGGTCGAGCAGCGCGGCGCCGGCCGGCTCGTCGCCCGGCGGGTGCAGGTCACCGCCAGCGGCAAGGGCGTGTACGGGCGCGAGCGGCGGGCGATGCTGTGGCTGCCCGACGAGACGGGCGGGGTGTCAGCGGCGTGAGGTCAGCCGAGGATCCGGCTCGCGGCGAGCCCGAGCGACATCGCCGCGAAGATCGAGCCGACGGTCCAGCGGTAGAGCTGCGAGATCTCCCGATGGAGCTCCGCTCGCAGCTCGGTCACCTCCGTGGCCACGCGCACGAGCGTGTCGTGGATGGCGTCGCTCTGTGTGATCGCACCCATGACCGCGGCAGCCTCCTCCGAGCCGAGCAGCTCCTCGAACCGCCCGTGGATGCGGTGTCGCATCGCTTCGTCCAACGCCATGTTCTTCTCCTGTCCGAGCATGTGCAAGGCCGGGGGAAGCGCCCGCACGCTACGGAGGGGGTGTGACGGCCACCCGCACCGCGGTGGTGTGGTGCGCCGACTGGCCGGTGGTGGCCGCCGGCATCCCCGCCACCGAGCCGGCGGTGGTGCTGCACGCCAACCGGGTCGTCGCCTGCTCGGCGGCGGCTCGGGCCGAGGGCGTGCGCCGGGGCCTGCGCAAGCGGGAGGCGCAGGGTCGCTGCCCCGGCCTCACCGTCGTCGCCGCCGACCCCGAGCGCGACGCCCGCGCCTTCGAAGCGGTGGCGGCCGCGGTGGAGGTGATGACGCCGCGGGTCGAGATCGTGCGCCCCGGCGTGCTGGCGTTCCCGGCCCGGGGACCGAGCCGCTACTTCGGGGGCGACGAGGCGGTCGCCCGCCTCGCCCTCGAGCACGCCTCCCGGGTGGCGGGCGCGGTCGGCGTCGGGGTGGCCGACGGCCTGTTCGCCGCGCTGCTGGCCGCTCGCGGTGGCGTTGTGCGCGCTGGTGCCGGTATCCCGGCACCAGCGCGCACAACGGTGGTCGAGCCCGGTGCCAGCGCCGCGTTCCTCGCGCCGCTGCCGGTGGCGGCGTTCGAGCAGGCCCGGCCCGAGCCCGACACCACCGAGCTGTGCGACCTGCTGCGCCGGCTCGGCCTGCGCACCGTGGGGGCGGTGGCCGACCTGCCCCCGGCCCGCATGGTCGAGCGCTTCGGTCCCCTCGGCACCCTCCTGTCCCGGCTCGCCCGCGGGCTCGAGGAGCGGCCGCCGGCGCCGCGGGAGGTGCCCCTCGACCTGGTCGTGCAGATCGAGCTCGATCCGCCGGCCGAGCGGGTGGAGACGGCGGCGTTCGTGGCCCGCACGGCGGCCGCTGAGCTCGGCGAGCGGCTCGAGCGCCGGGGCCTCACCTGCACCCGGCTCGGCATCGAGGTCGTCACCGAGCACGACGAGACGCGGGCCCGGCGGTGGCGCCACGAGGGCGGGCTCGACGCCGTCGGCATCGCTGACCGCGTCCGCTGGCAGCTCGACGGCTGGCTCGGCCCCCAGGTGGCGCATGCCGACCGGCCCACCGGCGGCATCGCCGTGCTCCGGCTGGTGCCCGATCAGGTGGTGGCCGACGACGGCCGGCAGCTGGGGTTCTGGGGCGGGCTGCGAGCGGTCGACGAGCGGGCCACCCGCGCCGTCGCCCGGCTCCAGGGGCTGCTCGGGCCCGACGCGGTGACGGTGCCGGAGCGGCGCGGGGGGCGGGGCCCGGGGGAGCGGGTGGCGCTCGTCCCCGCCCACGGCGTCCGGCTCGGGCAGCCCGCCGCCGCCGGCGACGCCGACCGGCCGTGGCCCGGTCACCTGCCGGCGCCCGCCCCGGCGATCGTGCACCGCGAGCCGGTGCCCGTCGAGCTGGTCGACGCCACCGGCGAGTCGGTGCGGGTCAGCGGCCGGGGACTGCTCGTCGGCACCCCGGCCCGGATCCCGAGCCTCGGCGAGGTCACCGGCTGGGCGGGGCCCTGGCCGTGCGAGGAGCGGTGGTGGGATCCCGCCGCCGCCCGCCGGCGGGCGCGGCTGCAGGTGACCCTCGCCGACGGCACCGCTCACCTCCTCTCCCTCGAGGCCGGCCGCTGGACCGTCGAGGCGACCTACGACTGATGCGAGCGCAGCGAGCGGGGTCGGCCGGCCGTGCGACCGCCAGGGAGCCGGGCGGCGATGGGTGTGGGGCGCAGCCCCACCGAGGACGCGACTGATGGGCTGGCGGAACCCACCGATCCCGTGGCGGGAGCTGGAGCGCCGGTTGTCGAGCTGGGAGCCGGCACCGGGGGTGGAGGCCGACGGTGGCGACGCCCCGGCGTGGTCGCGGAAGCGGGCGCCGTACACCCGGCCCGATTCGCTGGTGCGGGCGGCGCCGTCGGTGCCCTACGCCGAGCTGCACTGCCACACGAACTTCTCCTTCCTCGACGGGGCGTCGCATCCCCAGGAGCTGGCCGAGGAGGCGGCCCGGCTCGGGCTCTCGGCGCTGGCCGTCACCGACCACGACGGCCTCTACGGCATCGTGCGGTTCGCCGAGGCGGCCCGGGAGGTGGGCCTGCCCACCGTCTTCGGCGCCGAGCTGACCCTCGGGATCGACCGGGCCCCCGTGGGGGAGGCCGACCCGCCCGGAGATCATCTCGTGGTGCTGGCGCGCGGGCCCGAGGGCTACGCCCGGCTGTCGCGGGCCATCGCCACCGCCCACCTGCGGGGCGGGGAGAAGGGCCGGCCGGTGACCGACCTGGCCGACCTCGCCGACCGCCACGACGGGCACTGGCAGGTGCTCACCGGTTGCCGCAAGGGGGCGGTGAACCGGGCGCTGGTCGAGCAGGGACCGGCCGCGGGCCAGCGCGCCCTCGATCGGCTGGTCGAGGCCTTCGGGCGGGAGCGGGTCACCGTCGAGCTGTGGGACCACGGCGACCCCCTCGACCCCGCCCGCAACGACGCCCTGGTGCGGCTGGCGATGGCGGCGGGCGTCGACGTGGTGGCCACCGGCAACGTGCACTACGCCACGCCGTCACGCCGGCCGCTCGCCACCGCGCTCGCCGCCGTGCGCAGCCGGCGCAGCCTCGACGAGGTGGAGGGATGGCTGCCGGCGGCCGCCGGCGCCTGCCTGCGCAGCGGCGCCGAGCAGGCCCGCCGGTTCGCCCGCTCGACCACCCCCGGGTAGCGGGCGGCGGCGCTCGGCCTCGAGTGCGCGTTCGACCTGGCGCTGGTGGCGCCCAATCTGCCGCCGTTCCCGTGCCCGCCGGGTGTCCCGGGGGTGCAGGGGGGCGGCCCCCGCAGTGACGAGATGGGCTACCTGCGGCTGCTCACCGAGGAGGGGGGCACCCGCCGCTACGGACCACGGGGCTCGGCCGGCTCGGCGCCGGCGTGGGCCCAGATCGACCACGAGCTGGCGGTGATCGAGCAGCTCGGCTTCCCCGGCTACTTCCTCGTGGTGTGGGACATCGTCAGCTTCTGCCGCCGCAACGACATCTACTGCCAGGGCCGGGGCTCCGCCGCCAACAGCGCCGTCTGCTACGCCCTCGGGGTCACCAACGCCGACGCCGTGAGCCTGGGCCTCCTGTTCGAGCGGTTCCTCTCACCTGAGCGCGACGGCCCGCCCGACATCGACGTCGACATCGAGAGCGACCGTCGCGAGGAGGTCATCCAGTACGTCTACGCCAAGCACGGCCGGGAGAACGCCGCGCAGGTCGCCAACGTCATCACCTACCGGGCCCGCTCGGCGGTGCGCGACATGGGCAAGGCCCTCGGACACGCCCAGGGGCAGGTCGACGCGTGGAGCAAGCAGCTCGACCACTACGTGCCCATCAGCGGTGACGGCAGCGACCGGGCCGCCACCGACGCCGACATCCCCGACGCCGTGCTGCGGCTGGCGGCCGAGGTCGAGGACTTCCCCCGCCATCTCGGCATCCACTCCGGTGGCATGGTCATCTGCGACCGGCCGGTGGTCGAGGTGTGCCCCGTCGAGTGGGGCCGGATGCCGAACCGCACGGTCCTGCAGTGGGACAAGGACGACTGCGCGGCCACGGGGCTCGTGAAGTTCGACCTGCTCGGCCTCGGGATGCTGTCGTCGTTGCACTACGTCGTCGACCTCGTGCGCGACTTCCACGGCGTCGAGGTCGACCTCGCCACCATCCCCCAGGACGACGCCGTCTACGAGATGCTGTGCGAGGCCGACTCGGTGGGCGTGTTCCAGGTCGAGAGTCGGGCGCAGATGGCCACCCTGCCGCGGCTGAAGCCGCGCACGTTCTACGACCTGGTGGTCGAGGTCGCGCTCATCCGGCCCGGCCCCATCCAGGGCGGTTCGGTGCACCCCTACATCCGTCGCCGCAACGGCCGGGAGGAGGTCACCTACCTGCACCCGCTGCTCGAGAACAGCCTGCGCAAGACCCTGGGCGTGCCGCTGTTCCAGGAGCAGCTCATGCAGATGGCGATCGACGTGGCCGGCTTCACCGCCGCCGAGGCCGACCAGCTGCGCCAGGCCATGGGCTCCAAGCGCTCGCGCCAGCGCATGGAGAGGCTGCGGGCCCGGCTGTACGAGGGGATGGCCGAGCGGGGCATCACCGGCGAGGTGGCCGACGCCATCTTCGAGAAGCTGGCGGCGTTCGCCAACTTCGGCTTCCCCGAGAGCCACTCGGTGAGCTTCGCCTACCTCGTCTACGCGTCGGCGTGGTTCAAGCGCTTCTACCCGGCGGCGTTCTGCGCGGCGTTGCTCAACGCGCAGCCGATGGGGTTCTGGTCGCCCCACACCCTGACGCGCGACGCGGCGCGCCACGGCGTGAAGGTGCGCCGGCCCGACGTCAACGACAGCGACTGGTGGTCGACCCTCGAGCGCGACCCGGCGTCGGCGGGCGAGGCCGCGGTGCGCCTCGGCATCAAGGAGGTGCGGGCGGTTGGGGAGGATCTCGCCAAGCGCATCGCCGCTCACCGGCCGTACACCTCGATGGAGGATTGCGTGCGCCGGGCCGAGGTGCCGCTGCCGGCCATCGAGGCGCTCGCCACCGCCGGCGCCTTCCGATCCCTGGGCCTCGACCGCCGGGCGGCGCTGTGGGCGGCGGGCGCCACCGCCCAGGGCGGGGTCGCCGGGAGCACAGGGGGGCGGCCCCCGCAGCTGCGCCTGCCGGGCATCGTGGTGGGGGTCGACGCGCCTCCGCTGCCGGAGATGTCGGTGCCCGAGGAGACGGTGGCCGACCTGTGGGCCACCGGCATCAGCACGGACCATCACCCGACGCACCATGTGCGGGAGGCTCTCGACGAGCGGGGGGTCCTCACCGCCGAGCAGCTGCGGACCGCGCCGGCGGGAAGCCGAGTGCTCGTCGGGGGCGTGGTGACCCACCGCCAGCGACCGGCGACGGCGTCGGGCACGGTGTTCCTCAACCTCGAGGACGAGACCGGACTCGTCAACGTGATCTGCTCGCGCGGCCTGTGGACCCGCTACCGGCGGGTCGGCCGCACCTCACCGGCCCTCGTCGTGCGGGGCACCCTCGAGCGGGTCGACGGCGTCATCAACGTCGTCGCCGACAAGCTCGAGCCGCTCCCGCTGGTGGTGACGACGCGGTCCCGCGACTTCCGCTGATCCTCCTGGCGTGTCGATCGGCCCTCTCGAGCGCGCCGGAGCGCGCACGGGTCAACCGTGAGCGGTGAACGTCACGCGCACCCGCCCACTCGTCACGCCCTGCGTGGTCGCACCTTCCGGCCCGCCCAACGGGTTGATCTCCCTGCAGCCCGGTCCGCCGAACCAGTGGGCGCCACTGACGTCGCCCGGTGCATCCAGATGGACGGTCAAGGTCCCGTGGACGGCGCGGAGGGGGCCGGAGCTCACGCAGAACGGCCGGCTCAGCAGGGTCCAGCCGCCGCGGCTGCGGACTTGCACGACGCCACCGACACGGCGGCCGGAGTCGTCGATGACCACCACGGTGAACGTGTCGCCGACCGTGTCGCCGAGACAGACGGTCCCGAACCCACAGCCGCCGGTCGACAGCATGCCGAGCATTGGACCCACGTCGCCGTGGACGTAGGTCTCCGTCCGGGTGCTGGTCCAGCCGTCGGCGGCGCGCACGTCCACGGGCGTCAGCGCACTCGTGATCACCACGGCGGCGAGCGTTGCGGCGAGCAGCGCCGCACGTCGAGCACGCATCCTGCGACCGGTGGGGGCGGCGTCGTCGATCACGGTGGCGAACGTACGGCGATCCGCTCACCACCGCCCGCGTAGCGGCTACGCGTTCGTGTCTCGGTATCCGTCGACGACCTCCGCGAGCTGGGTGCGGTCGCCGATCCCGAGCTTCGAACACGCCCTGTAGAGGTGGCCCTCGGCGGTGCGGAGCGAGATGTAGAGCTGATCGGCGATCTCCCGGTTCGACAGGCCCCGCGCGGCGAGCACGACGATCTCACGTTCTCGCACGGTGAGCTGGGCCCGGGTCAGGCGCTCCTGGAGGGCAGGAGTGCGGATGGCGCCGGTCGCCGCGTGGTGCTCGTCGCTGTGGCGCACGGCGGCGGCCACCCTGGCGCGCAGACCGGCACGCTCGTGCGCCCGCGCCGCGGCGGCGTAGGTCTCGGCGGCTTCAAGTCGCATGCCGAGGCCCGCGAACCTCTCTGCTGCGGCCTCGAGGGCGTCGCCGTCGCCCTGCTCGAGCGCGTCGAGATGGAGCCGGTACGCATCGGCGAGCTGGCCGTCAGTGCGCGCCACCGCCGTGGCGAGACGGGCCCGGAGGTCACTGCCGGCACCGAGCCGGACGGCGTGGTGGAGCGTGACGGCCTCCAGGGCGTGCTGGCCTTCCAGCTCTTGGAGCGCCGCCAGCCCGTCGAGGTCGTCGATCGCGCGCCGCAGCTCGCCACCGAGGGCGACGACCCAGGCCCGAGCCCGGCAGGCGTCGCCCTCGTACAGGAGCATCGTCGAACGAGCGAGGTCCGCTTCACGGAGGAGATGGCGGGCCTCGTCGACCTGCCCGCTCAGCGCTCGGGCCTCGGCCCGCAGGCTGTAGACCCAGCGGGAGAGCCCGCTGACCGAGTTCGGTCCCAGCTGCGCGCATGCCTCGTCGAGCATCTCGAACGCTGCCGCCGCATGGCCGCGGGCGAGCTCGATGCGGCCGGCGAACGCGGTCAGCATCGGGGTGCTGGCCGACACCAGCGAGACGTGCTCGGTGACGGTGAGATCACGGACGAGCTCGATGAAGGCCACTGCGTCGTCGAGACGTCCCGACAGCATCAACCCCAGCCCGTAGGCGTTCATCACCCAGCTCGGGCCCAGCGGCAGCTCGTGCTGCAGCTCGAGGGCGACGGGAAGCATCGCCTCCACGAGCTCCAGCCCCCGGCCGGTCTGGCCGTGCAGGATGCGGCCGACACCGACCGTCGACACGAGACGAAGGTGCACGCGGGGGTCGTCGTGCGCGGCGAGCAGCCGCTCACCGATCTCGACACCGAGCCGGCTCCGGCCCTCGAACATGCACTGCTGCGACTCGAGGCAGTCGATCACCGCACGCCACACCGGGTCGCGCACGTCGCGGCGGATCCGGTCGAGCGTCGTCCGCACCTGCTCTGGCTGTTCGAGGAGGCGGTACGCCTGCTGCAGTCCTTGCGCCGCCCGCATCCGCTGGAGGTCGGAGGTGGCGAGCCCGACCGCGGCGTCGAGGTGCGCCAGCGCGGCCGCCTCTCGCCCGCCGAGCAGGTTGGCCTCGGCGAGCACGAGGCGGGCCTCGGCGCTGTTCGGATCCGCGGCGACGGCGGCACCGGCGAGCTCGGTGCCGAGATCGCCGGCCCCGAGCTCGAGCGCCCTCCCTGCCGCCAGCGCAAAGGAGGTGTCGCGGGGCCGGTCCCCGGCGTCGAGTCGGAGCTTCGCGACCAGCAGCAGGTCGCCGCGCCGGCGGGCGCCGCTCGCTTCGATCGCCGCGGCGAGTGCGTGACGAGTGCGGTCGAGCTCTTCGGCGGCCAGGGTCGGCAGGAGCACCTCGCCGAGCAGCGGGTGGCCGAGATGCGCTTCGACTCGCAACCGGTCCTGGCGGACCTCGAGCAGGCCGCGACGCTCGGCGTCGTCGAGGTCCACGCCCGTGACGAGGCCCCTGAGGAGCGCAAGGCCGAGGGGCTGGCCGATCGCGAGCAACGTGACGAGCTCGCGCCCCTCCGTGCCCAGAGCATCCAGGCGGGCGGTGATCGTGTCGTGAAGGCGCTGGGCCCGTCCGAGCCGACCGTCCCACCGCCAGACGTCCTCGACACAGCGCAGCGTGCCGGCATCGCTCGCGTCGTGGATGAGCTCGCGGAGCAGGAGCGGGTTTCCCTGGCTGGCGGCGAAGAGCGCTCCTCCGGTACCAGCGGCGAGTCGGCCGCCCAGCTGCGTCGCCGCGAGCTCGGCCGTCTCGAGCTCGCTCAGAGGCAGCAGGTCGACCCGCTCGGCGAGCCCGTCCTCCCAGAGCATCCGCAGTACGGCGGGCGCCGCTTCGCCCGACCGCACCGTCATGGCGACGGGCACGGTGCCGTCGAGCACCAGCTGCTGCACGAACAGCGCCGACAGGTGGTCGAGGGCGTGCAGGTCGTCGACGATCACCAACCGGTCGGGTTGCTGCAGCGCCTCGGTCACCGCGGCAACGATCAGTGCGGCGTCGGCGGTCGTGCCGGGCGCGGGCTCGGGGATCGACCCGCTGAGGAACCGCAGAATGGCGGCCCCGGGAATGCCGCTGGTGCTCGCGGCACCGCTCACCCAGGCGGCGCGTCCGGACCACCGCTCACCGATCTCGCGCGCCAAGCGGGTCTTGCCAACGCCCGCGTGCCCACCGATCACGACCGCTCGCCGCGGGATGCCCTGCAGGCAGGACTCCGTGAGAGCGAGCTCGGCGGAACGGCCGATCAATGCGCGGCCACCGGGCACCGGGCGTGATGGTATCGGGGGGCTTGCGGCTCTCGTCCCGAATTGTGCGACCTCGCGAAGGCATCGCTGGTGCCTCGTCTCTCGGCGTTTCTCGGCGCTCTGCGGGTGCCGGGATGACGCCCGAGCGCCGCCACGACATGACGAAACGCGTAGGCGCTACGCGGGCGGTTCGCGACAGCGCAGCCATACGTTCAGGACATGTTTGACCACGACGTCCCGCTCATCGATCCCGAGGTGGCATCGGACCTCCCGTTGGCCTACGTCTCGGTGCTGCACGGCGTTGCCGCCTGTGAGGACGACCGCGCCCTGGCTGCGCGCGCCGACATCGAGGTCTCGGCGGTTCCGGCCGTCGTGCGGGTCGCGGTCGCCAAGCTCCTCGCCGCGCAGCTGGAGCATCGCGTCCGGCAGACACGCCGCGCTGCGTGCCTGGTTGCGGGCCACCCCGAGCAGGCTCCGCAGTGAGAGTGAAGAGGCAGCGCACCGTGGATTGGATCCCGACGAGCTCGGCGCGGGCAGCCGGCCGTAGCCGGCGAGTCAACGTCTCGGCGCCGCAGCGTCGAGCCGCGGTTGCTGCGATCGTCGCCGCCCTCTGCCTGAGCCTCGCGGGGCCGAGTCCGGCACGCGCTGGTGATCGGCCGCTGCGCTCGGGTCGAATCATCAGCGGCGTGCTGACCACGAGCCCCTCGTGGAGCTGCCGCATGGTCCCCGACTGTGCGGCATGGCTCGCGTCCGGATGCGATCCCACACTCGCAGGTCACGACCCAGCATGGCTGGCATCGATCGTTCCGATCGGCACGCTTGCGGACGGCGTCACCGCGCGGCAGCTCGCGTACGGGCCCGCAGAGTCGGTCGGTGGGGTGCCGCTGGGCGTCGTGCCGGGCGGGGTCACCGTCGAGTTCTGGCTTGGCGACTGCAGCCCGATCGGCAGGTGGACGCGCATCTGGCCCCCGTCCGGCGGCTTGAGATGGGGTGCTGGCAGCGTGGTGGTGCCGCGTGGCGCTGCATGGATGACAGTCACCGCGAACGACAAGGTCAACCTGGCATGGCGGCTCACATGATCCTCGACACGAGCCCGCGACCACCCGCTCGAACGTGGACGGCCCTGACCGCCATGCTGATCACGGCGGTGCTGGCGGCGGGGGCGATGGCACCTTCTGCCCGCGCCGCTCACCGCCCTCCGGATGAGGGTGTCGAGCCGGTTCGTTCCGGCACCGTGCTCAACCCCGCGAACTACACCGGCCCGTCGAGCTGTGGCATGGCTCCCGACTGTCGGGCGTGGCTCGCGAGTGGCTGCGACGCGCGCCTTGCCGGAGCGAACCCCGCCGGGACCGCCTCCATCGTGGACGTGCGAGCCCTCGCCGGCTCTCAGCGACGAATCGAAGCCGCGGGGGCCCGCGGGCGATGGATGTCGGGGGCGCACTACGAGTTCTGGTCGTCGGACTGTCGGCGGGTCGGGTACCTGCTCGTGGATCACGGCATCCGCGAGTGCTGGCCGTCGTCAACCTCGCAGTGGCGCTGCGACGTGACCATCCCTCGCACCGCCTCGTGGATGACCGTGCCCGGCCAGACCGGCCCCTACCACTGGGAGCT
>DATLFP010000062.1:0-27686 GCA_035540955.1 Acidimicrobiales bacterium | reverse complement strand
CCGACCGCGATCATCGCGATCACGGCCGCGATCAGCGCAGCGCGCGTGAACCTTCCAGGTGAACGGTCCATTCGGGTCAGTCTGTCGCAGCAAAATGTGACGATCGCGTGTAACTAGTCGAAGTGAGCAAAATTGCTCATTGACCCCATGGCCCGATCGGCGGAGCATGAGCGGCCGAAGGCGACGGGGCGGTGCAGCCCACCGCAACCCGCATGGGGAGATTGGGGAACGCCTTGAGCAGCATGATCCGGTCGCGGCGCGCGTTCGCGACCTCGATGGTCGCGTGTCTCGTCCTCGCATTCGGCGTGCTCGGCGTCGTCCGGGCATGGGCCGTCGATCCCGATCCAGGGGCCGCGCAGCTCAGCCAGCAGCTCGGCCGCTCGCTGCAGCGGCTCGCCGACCTCGAGGGCTTCGGCCCGCTCGCCGACACCCTGCCGGCGAGCGACGTGCTCCCCGGTGAGGCCCTCGGACTCGGCGATGTGTTCGACGACCTGGCGGCGCGCTTCCTGAACGGCGACGGCACCGGCAAGCTCACCAACTTCGACGCCATCTTCGACGCGCTGCAGGTCAGCGAGACGATCGCCGGGCTCGACGTGACGATCGCCGAGCCCGACGTCGACGACGACAGCAACGGCGACGGGATCGACTTCGTCGTCGACGAGGACACCGGCGACATCGACTTCGCCGTCGTGATCAGCGTCAACGGGTCCTTCGACGCGCCCGTGCACCTCCCGACCTACCTCATCGACCTCGTCGCCGTGGGCGGCGACGGCGTGTTCGCCGTCCCCGTCGCCCTGACCTCGACCCCCCTGCACTTCCACTTCGACCTCGACCTCGGCTACGACGCCGGCGCCGACGCGGCCGCCGAGACCGTCGCCGAGTCGCTCTGGATCCAGACGAACCCGGCCGCGGCCCTCGTCGGCCCCGACGTCGCACCGCCGTCGTTCTCCCTCGCCGTCGGCGACGGCGCCGACCACGACCTCTCCGATCTCACCGATGCGCTGAGCCTCGGCTTCGCCGGCGTCGACGTCGCCGGCGCGGTTGCCCTCCAGCTGCTCTACACGCTCTCGCTCATCGATCCCGACTCGCTCAACGGCGGGTCGTCCGACTTCAAGATCGCGGTCGACGAGGTCGTGCACACCGACCTGAGCGAGCTGGTCTCGGTGGCCACGCTGGCCCCGCCGTCGGGCAACGCCGTCGACGCCCACTTCGAGATCGGCACCGACCTCATCGGCACCGACACCGACGTCGACCTGGTGATCGACTACGAGGCGGCGACCCTTGCCGACCTTGCCACCGCCACCCCGACCTTCACCCCCGGGGCCGGCGTCGACCTCGAGCTGCTCGAGAACCTCCGCAGCTTCACGCCGACCGACGCGCTGGGCGCCGTCGACCGCCTCGTCGGCATGCTCGGCGGGATCCAGTCGACCGGCTTCTTCGACCTCGACCTGCCCTACATCGACGGCGGCACGTGCAACAACGGCCAGGACGACGACGGCGACGGCATCGCCGACGACGGGTGCCTCGGCTCCGGCGTGCCCGCTTCCGGTGCCCCCGAGACCGGCGCCACCGGCGGCTTCAGCGACGTGCTGGCCCTCGGCGCCGCCCTCGGCAGCGCCGTCACCAACACCACCAACGGCCTGATCCTGCCGCCCGACCCGGCGACCCTCGCCTCGGGCCAGCCCAGCTTCGCCAACGCGCAGCAGCTGCGCGACAAGCTCGAGAGCGGGCTCGGCACCGCCCTCAAGAGCGTCACCGGCGACGACATCACGCTCTCCCTCGACGCCACCGACCCCGCCGCCCCGCAGCTCGTGTACGAGCTGACGATCCAGGACGAGGCGACCACCAGCGTCGCCCTGCGGTTCGGCAACCTCGACATCCTCAGCGGTGTCGTGCTGACCGCCGGCGGCACCGCCACGCTGCTCGCCTCCTACGAGATCCCGCTGCGGTTCGCCCTCGACCTCTCCCCGGAGCCGGTCGAGGACGGCGGCGAGCCGGGCAGCTGCAGCGACGGCGAGGACAACGGCGAGGACGGTCTCGCCGACGCGTTCGACGACGACTGCGAAGGCTCGCGCACGTTCGAGCAGCGGGTGAGCATCTTCGTCGGCGACGGCGTCGAGAGCCGGCCCGAGGTGGCCGCCTCGGCCGGCCTGCTGGCCACCAACATCGCGGCCAAGGCCCGGGTCGGCTTCCTCGAGGTCGGCATCAGCGGCGGCTCGCTCGTGTTCGGGCCCGCCGACGGCGCCGAGGACTGCACCGACCCCGGCGACCTCGCCGACGCCGAGTGCCGGGCGTCCTTCGACGTCGACCTCGTCGACACCGACGACGGCTGGCTGACCGTCGAAGAGGTCTACGCCGCGCTCGGCAACCCGAACCCGGCGGAGAACCCCGCCTACCAGCCGGGGTGGAGCCGCACCGTCGACCACCAGGCCGGCCTGTGGGCGTCGCTCCCGGTGGGCGCCACCCTCGAGGGCGTCACCATCCCCGGTGCGGCCCTCGCCATCACCGGCTCCTCGACCGGGCTGCTCGAGGACTCGAGCGCGCCCGGACCCTTCAACGGCAGCGCACTCGTCGACTCCCTCTCGGTCGACGCCAGCGCCGTGCACCTGTCGAAGCTCTTCAGCTTCAGCGCCTGCGGCAACGGCAAGGACGACGACGGCGACGGCGTGATCGACGACGGCTGCGGCGACGGCTTCCCCGACGCCGTCGAGGAGCCCGAGACCGAGAGCCTCGCCCTGTTCGACGCGCTGCTCGACGCCGTGCGCGCCATCGCCGCTCAGTTCGACGCCAGCTCGCTCCCGGCCGCGTTCAGCCAGAAGCTCCCGTTCATCAACCGCAGCTACGCCGACGTGTTCGACCTCGCGTCGGCTCTGGTCGAGCTCGCCGATCTCGCCGCGCTCGGCGCCGAGGCGTTCCTCGGCCCCGACGCCTGCACGAACACCCTCGACGACGACGGCGACGGCTTCTTCAACGACGGCTGCCCGCAGGTGGGCGGCTTCGCCGAGGGCGGCGCCCAGTGCGCCGGCACCGCCAACGACGACGTCACCCTCGAGTCGAACAACGGCACGCCCGAGTCGGTGGTCAACGACGGCTGCCCGGCGGTGGCGCCGACCCTCCAGACCTTCGACACGATGCTGGCCGAGCTGCTCCGGCGCGCGCTCGCGTCGGGCTTGGACACCACGCTCGCCCCCGGCGCGGTCACCGTCCAGACCGTCTACGACGAGGACGACGAGGACATCTCCTTCACCGTCGCCATCGCCCCGTTCTCGGTGGCGCGATCGTTCCCGTTCACCGCCAGCCTCCCGAGCGGCCTGCCCGACCTCGTCTCGCTGGCGGCGGGCGGCACCCTCGACCTCACCGTGTCGGGCGAGGGCGTCCTCGGCTTCGGCGTCGACCTCGCCGCTGCCGAGCCCTACGTCCTCGGCTCCACCGCCCTGCAGCTCCAGATGGACGCCGCCCTCGCCGACGGCACCACCTTCGATGCCGGCGTCGGACCGCTCACGGTCCAGGTCGGCAAGACGTCGCCGGGGGCGGAGACCGACTGCGCCAACAACCTCGACGACGACAACGACGGGTTCATCAACGACGGCTGCGCGCCCGTGGATGGACCCGGCGAGAGCCTCGCGACCGGCCAGTGCTCCTACGGCGACACCACCGACGACGACGGCGACGGCCGCGTCAACGACGGCTGCCCGGCCCGCACCGACTCGGCGCGCGCCTTCATCGGCGCCCAGCTCCACGTCGTGGAGACCCATGCCGACTCGGCCAAGGTCGCGCTCGGCGATGTCGCGTTCGGCGGCGGCCTGCCCGGCAACAAGGTCGTCGGCGGCGTCGACCAGCCCGAGTGCCTCGACCTCCACATCACCTCGGCGCCGTCGGCCACGGCCGGCACCCAGAAGCACGCCTGCGCCATCCTGCCGCTCTACTTCAACGACGCACCGGTGGGTCTGGCGGGCACCACCAACCACCACGTGCTGCTGGCCATCAAGGACCTCGGGAGCCCGGGGACGATCAGCACGCGGTTCGACGGGGCGGGCGACCTCGACAGCATCATCGCCGCCCAGGTCCTCGACCTGCTGCTGCTGAAGTCGGGCATCGGGCCGCTGATCGACAAGCTGCTCGCGCTCATCAACGACCAGCTGCTCGGCATCAACCTGCCCGTCATCGGCACCGCCCTCGACCAGGTCGTGGCCCTCGCCAACGGGCTCGGCGACCTCGCCGGCGCCGTCACCGCGGCCATGGAGGGCGGCGATCCGCTCGCCGCCGTCGACGCC
The DNA here is from genome assembly GCA_035540955.1 of Acidimicrobiales bacterium. Lineage (GTDB taxonomy): Bacteria > Actinomycetota > Acidimicrobiia > Acidimicrobiales > CADCSY01 > DATLFP01. Next base: position 23,412 of record DATLFP010000062.1, on the reverse strand, counting down.
ACCGCCAGCGCGTCGGCCGTTGCCGACGTCGTGCAGGGCGCGGTGGCCAGCACGCTCGGCCAGTCGCTGCTCGACGCCGGCATCCTGCTCGACCCGAACGTGCCGGGCCGGGTGCCGGCCACCGACACGTCGGCCCTGCAGGTCCTCGTCCGCTGCGGCGACGACCGGCCGTGCGACTTCGGTGGCGAGCTCGACGACCCCAACCCCGCCCTCGACGCCAACGACGCCGACGGCATCCGCGGCAACAACTGCGACGAGGGGACGGTGCTCGACGACGACGACGACGGGTTCGCCAACGACGGCTGCCCGGCGCAGGCGAACGCCGAGTCGGGCCCCGACTGCGACGGCTTCGCCGACGACGACGGCGACGGTGTCGAGAACGACGGCTGCCCGCCCGTGCCCCAGGTGGGCGACGTCGCCGAGTCGAACTGTGACGGCGTCGACGACCTCGAGGAAGAGGACGGCAATCCCGACGGCATCGACGACGGGTGCGAGTGGCCCGAGACCACCGCCGGCCCGAACGACGGCGAAGACCAGATCGACGGCGCCTGCGACGCCGGCAACGTCGACGACGAGGACGGCGACGGGCACGTCAACGACGGCTGCCCGCCCCGCTTCGACCGCGCTGCCGACGTGACCGACATCGCCTTCGTGTTCCGCATCGGCCAAGCCGCCGGAGCGTCCACCGGCCCCGTCAGCGACGGGATCGAGTTCGATCCCGGCATCCCCGGCCTCGGCCTCGGCCTCCAGGTGGAGAACGCCGAGCTGCAGGCCAACGCCGGCTGGGACCTCGACGTCGGCATCGGCGTCAGCAAGGACGTGGGCTTCTACTTCGTGGCCGACGAGCTGGCCCTCTACGGCGTCGACGGCGACGGCGTGGGGCCGGAGCTGAACGTCGACGCCACCGTGCTGGTGAGCGACCCGAACGGTCCCGCCGCCAGCCTGACCGGGACGCTGGCGTTCCTCGAGGCCAAGGCCACCGACGGCGCCGCCACCACCGATCCCGGCTCGCCGGCGTCCTCACCGCCGCCCGGCGTCCCCGCCGGACGGTCGTTCTTCAACATCGGGGCGTCGGTCGACCTGAAGGACCCGGGCCCGACCGCCGACCATCGCGTCGCCCTGTCGGAGATCGCCGCCGGACCGAGCTTCTCGGACCTCATCGACTTCTCCTTCGGCGGCCGCGCCGAGCTGCACCTCGGTCTCGAGGTCGGAGTGAGCAACGGCGAGGGACTGCCGCGCCTGCGCTCCGGTGTGCACCTCATCTGGGCGTGGAACATCGTGGACGCGAACAAGCCGGTCGCCCTCGAGCCGGGGGCCGGCAGCGACCTGTCGATGTGGATGGACGGCCTCTACCTCGACGCCGGCTCGTTCGTCAGCGAGTTCCTGGCGCCGGTCTTCGGTGACATCCAGAAGTTCACCAAGCCGTTCGAGCCGATCATCGACGTGCTCAACGAGCCCATCCCGGTGCTGTCGGACTTCGCCGGCGAGCCCGTGACCATGCGCACGCTCGGCGTGGCGCTGGCGGCGGCGTACGACATCGACCTCACGCTGCTCGACATGGTCATCGACCTCATCGACTTCGTGAACTCCATCAAGACGTTCAACGACGTGGGCAACCCGTCGCTGCTCATCCCCCTCACCGCGGTGACGGGTGGCGCCCTCGACCTCGAGGCGTCCACGCTGCGGAAGGGCAAGCTGCCCGAGTCGAAGGCGCTCGACGCCTACTCCGGCAACGTGGCGTCGAAGATGGTCGGCGACCTCCGCGCCGCGGTGAACGGCAAGGTCGGCGGCCAGGGCTCGGCGTCGTCGAACGAGTCGTCCGGCGGCCAGCTCACGATCGGCAACCTCGACTCCGTCGGCGTGAGCTTCCCGTTCCTGGAGCACCCGGAGCGGCTCGCCGGCCTGCTGTTCGGCAAGCACGTCACGCTCGTGCAGTGGCAGCCGCCGCCGCTCGTGCTGAAGTTCTGCTACTCGCAGAAGTTCGGGCCGATCTGGTCGCTCCCGCCGGTGTTCATCGAGTTCGGTGGCTGCATCGGCCTCACCGGCCGGTTCGGCATCGGCTACAACACCAAGGGCTTCCAGCGGGCGCTGTTCGACCCCGACGGCGACCTGAGCGGCCTGCTCCAGGGCCTGTTCCTGATCGACCGGCACCCGCTCGAGGGCGGCTCCGACCTCAACGAGCTCGAGTTCCGGGGCGAGATCTTCGTGAACGCCCAGGTGAGCGTGCTGATCTTCTCGGCCGGCGCCCAGGGCTCGCTCTACCTGCAGATCGGCCTCGACCTCGAGGACCCGAACAGCGACGGCATCGTCGAGTTCGGGGAGGCGGCCAACATCATCCGCACCACCGGCAGCGTGCTGTGCCTGTTCAACCTGAACGGCAAGCTCGGCCTCGAGTTCAGCGTGTTCGCCGAGGTCGACCTGTTCTTCTGGTCACAACGTTGGACCAAGGTGCTGGCCGACATCATCCTCTACGAGTTCAAGATCAAGTGTGAACCGCTCGACGAACCCGAGCTGGCGCGCTCGAGCGGCAGCACGCTGTTCCTGAACATGGGCACCGACGCCCGGTTCCGCGACAAGGACGACACCGGGCCCGACAACTCCATCGGCTACGACGAGATCAACGAGAAGTGGGTCGTCACCCGCACGCCCGACGGCGTGAAGGTCCGGGCCCTCGGCTTCACCCAGAGCTACCCCGGCGGCTGGACCAAGGTCGTGGTGACCGACGCCGGCAACGGCGACGACGCGGTCGCGTTCGTGGATGGCCAGCTGGGTGGCGAGGACGGCGAGCAGTGCGAGAACGCCGTCGACGACGACGGCGACGGCGTGGTCAACGACGGGTGCCCGGCGATGGGCGCCAACCCCGGTGACCCGCCGGTGCCCGAGAACGCGCCGTCGAACGGCGGTACGCCGGCGTCGTGCCTGAACGCCGACGACGACGACAACGACGGCTTCATCAACGACGGCTGCCCGATCGTGGGTGACATCGTCCTCCTGCCCTTCAACATCCGGGTCGAGGTGTCGATGGGCGACGGCAACGACGTCGTGACCGGCGGCGTGAACGGCGGCATCATCAACGGCGGCAACCACGACGACGTGCTCATCGCCCGCGGCGCGGTGAAGTACACGATCAACGGCGGTGACGGGCACGACTCGATCACCGGCTCCTACGGCGACGACACCATCGACGCCGGACCCGGCAACGACACCGTCGACGCCGGACCCGGAGCCGACAAGGTCATCGGCGGGCTCGGCGACGACACCATCGACGGCGGACGCACGGTGAAGACCGATCCCGCCGCCGGACCCGTCGTCGTCTTCGCCGACAAGAAGGACATCATCTGGGGCGACACCGAGGGCGACCACTCCGGTGCCGGCCACGGCCGCGACACCATCGACGGCGGCGAGGGTGACGACGAGCTGTACGGCGGCGGCGCCGCCGACCGGATCACCGGCGGCCCCGGAAGCGACACCATCAAGGGTGGCGACGAGCCGAACGACGGCTGCGGTGGCGACGTCGACGACGTGATCGTCGGCGGACCCGGCAGCGACACCATCGAGGCCATGGGCGGCGACGACATCGTCGTCGGCGGCAACACCATCGCCGGCGAGCCCGACGTCGGCGACGCACTGCTCGACGGGGGCCCCGGCTGCGACGTGATCATCGGCGACAACGCCGTGTTCAACTCGAGCACCAACCCGCGGGCGTTCACGCTCCTCGACCCCAACATCGGTGGGGCCGACCTCATCAAGGGCGGGACCGGCGCCGACACCATCCGGGGCCAGATCGGCGACGACACCATCTTCGGCGACACCGCCGAGACGTCGGGTGCCGGCGACGGCGGCGACCAGATCTGGGGCGACCACGGTCACGACACCATCCACGCCGGCGGCGGCAGCGACACGGTGTGGGGCGACGGCGGCCCGAGCCATCCCCAGTTCCCGCACGGCAACGACGTCATCTCCGGCGGCGGCAGCGGCGACACCCTGCGGGGCGAAGGCGGCACCGACACCATCTTCGGCGACCACGGCAAGCTGGTCGGCGGGGCGCCGGTGTTCACCAACGCCGCCAGCGGTGGCAACGACAACATCCTGGGCGGGCCCGGCAGCGACCGGATCTACGGCCAGGAAGGCGCCGACGTCATCAACGGCGACGGTGGCGACGACGAGATCCACGGCGACACCGACACCACGCCGTCGGGTAACGACGGCAACGACGAGATCCGGGGCGGCACCGGCGACGACCGCATCTTCGGCAACGACGGCGCCGACCGGCTCTACGGCGATGCCGGCAACGACCTGATGGCGGGCGGCTCGCAGACCGCGGGCAACCCCGACAGCGGGACGAGCGGCGGGTTCCAGGACCGGATGTTCGGTGGCAGCGGCGTCGACGTGATGGCGGGCGACAACGCCACCTTCGACGGTGCCGGGGTGGCCACGCTGCTCGACGAGTCGACCATCGGTGAGGGCGACCTCATGTACGGCCAGCTCGCCGACGACGTGATGTACGGCGAGAACGGCAACGACCTGATGTTCGGCGGCGCCGGCGACGACCACATGGAAGGTGGCGCCGACACCGACACGATGTTCGGCGAGGCCGATCAGGACGACATCATCGGCGGCACCACCCAGCCGGCCGGGAACGACGGCAACGGCAAGCAGCCCGACGCCGGCGACTTCCTCTACGGCCAGGGCGATGCCGACGTGATCATCGGCGACAACGGCGAGATCACCCGACCCGGCGGCACGTGGCCGGGCGGAGCGAAGAAGCGCGCCGTCACGCTCTACGACCTCGACACCAAGAACGCCGCGTTCTTCGGGGCCGACGTCATCGAGGGCGGCATGTCGACCGACGAGGTGTACGGCGGCGGCGGCGACGACATCATCAACGGTCACGTGGCCGGTGATCCCGGTGTCGGCCTCGACGGCAGCGACCACCTCGAGGGCAACGACGGCGGCGACACCATCTACGGCGACGCCGGCCAGGACGACATCATCGGCGGCACCTCCGCCCACGTCGACGAGAGCCCCGATCCCGACCCGGTCATGCCCGGCGACGGCGGCGGCCATCCCGACGACGGCATGGACGTGCTGCACGGCGGCGACGGCACCACCGCCCTCGACGGCGACCACGACGTGCTCATGGGCGACAACGCCACGGTGGAGCGCGTCCTCGCCTCGCCGACGGCGTACCAGTTCGACGACCTCGACGCCGATCCGCTCGGCACGAGGACGCCGACCACCGGTGTGCTGCGGCGGCGGATCGTCCAGCACGACGTGGCCACCACCACGTCCACGCCCACCAGCCCCGTCGGGGCACCGGCGGACGGCGACGAGCTGCACGGCGAGTCGGGCTGGGACGAGCTCTACGGCCAGGGCGGCGACGACGTCCTCCACGGTGGCCTGCACGACGACCACCTCGAGGGTGGTGCCGGCGAGGACGTGCTGTACGGCGAGGCCGGGCAGGACGACCTGATCGGCGGCGTCGGCCGCACCGTGAACGACGATCCGTCGACCGCGGTCGACGGCCGTCTCGACGACGCCGACGAGCTGTACGGCGGCGACGGGGCCGACGGCATCGCCGAGGACGACTTCGACGTGCTCATGGGCGACAACGCCACCGTGCTGCGGGGCGAGCCCGGCGACGCGTGGACCTACAACACGTTCAACGCCTCGGTCCGCCGGGCGCTGTACCTCTACGACGTGGGCATGGTCGACGACCCGGCCGGGCCCGGCACCTCCGACGGCGACCTCATGCGGGGCGAGGCCGACGACGACCTCATGTACGGGCAGGGCGGACCCGACGACATGCAGGGCGGCGGCGGCGACGACCACATGCAGGGCAACGAGGGCGCCGACCTCATGCTCGGCCAGGCCGGCAACGACGACATGGTCGGCGGCACCGGCCGCATCAACCTCGATCCGGTGCAGGGCACGCCCGGGCGGCTCGACACCGGCGAGACCGAGATGCGGGGCGGCGACGGCTTCGACTGGATGGCGGGCGACAACGCCATCATCGAGCGGGTCCTCGTCGACGGCGAGTGGGTGCCGGACCCGAACGGCGGGGTGTTCCGGCACGTCCTGCGCATGCCCGACCTCTTCGACCACGCCTCGCCGTTCGGCGGGTCGCGCGACGAGGCCGACGTGAGCGGGCCCGACACCATGTTCGGCGACGCCGACCACGACGTGATGTACGGCCAGGGCAACGGCGACCTCGCCGACGACGTCATCGGCGACGTCCTGTCCGGCGGCTTCGGCGACGACCACATCGAGGGCAACGAGGGCGGAGACCAGATCCACGGCAACACCGGCGAGGACGACCTCATCGGCGGCACCGGCAAGGTGCTGGGCCAGGACTCGTTCACGCCGGCGGAGTACGCGGCGCTCGACGCCGTTCCGTCGGATCCCGACCTCGATCTGCCCGACGAGGTGGACGCCGCGCTCGACTTCGGCGTGCGCAACCGCCACGACGGCGACGACTACATGACCGGCGAGCACGACGAGTCCGACGGCACCACCGACGGCTCGAGCTCCGACGTCATGCTGGGCGACAACGCCGTGGTCCTCCGTCCCGTCGACGACGACGGCATCTGGATCGTCCGGCCCGAGAACGACGCCACGCTCCGCTTGGTGTGGTTCCCGGACCTCGAGGCGATCGACCTGCCGGCGGTGGCGGCCCACGTCCACGGCGACGACCGGATGTGGGGCAACGACAACGACGACGAGATGTGGGGCCAGGGCGGCGACGACCTCATGTACGGCGGCGCCGGCGACGACCGGATGCAGGGCAACCACGCCTCGGACGAGATGTACGGCGGCCCCGGCCAGGACGACATGCACGGCGGCACCGGGCGGGTCAACGACGACCCGGTCGAGGGCACGCCCGGTCGGCTCGACATGGGTGACCTCATGTTCGGCAACGACGGCCATGACGTGATGACCGGCGACAACGCCATCATCGACCGGCCCGTGGTCGACGACGCCTGGGTGACGCTCACCTACAAGGGCTATCCGGACAGCACCCACCGCAGCATCCACGTCGCCCAGAAGCCGGCGAACAAGAACACCGCCCCGGTGGCGGTCGGCCCCGATCGGGGACGCGTCGAGCGGGTGCTCACGATGATGGACCTGTCACCGGAGAACGGCGGCAGCGCCGAGACCGCGGGCAGCGACCTCATGAGCGGCGGCGCCGGCGACGACGACATGATCGGCCAGTTCGACGACTCCGCCGACGCGGCGGCGCCGTTCACCCGGACCCGGGACGAGCTGGTCGTGCTGTGCGACACGCCGGACGAGAGCACGCTGTTCGGTCCCGCCGTCGACGTGACCGTGTTCGGCGACGTCGTGTGCGGCAACAGCGGCGAGGACGCGATCCTCGGCGATCAGGGCGTGATCGTGAACCGCCCCGAGACCGAGGGCCGCCAGAAGCTGCTCGTCCCGAACACGCCGTTCAGCCGGGACTGGGTGTTCATCGACAACACCCTGTCGCGGCTGGTCACCCTCGACCAGTACCTCGAGGGCGGGCACGACGTGATCCTCGGTGGCGACCACCACGACGCCATCCACGGCGGCGCCGGCGGCGACCTCATCAACGGCGACGACGGGGATGACTTCATCTTCGGCGGCGACGGCGGTGAGATCGACCTCGGCACCCGCCAGGACGCCATCTGGGGCGGCCGCGGCCACGACACGACGATGGGCGGCTGGGGTGACGACTTCATCGACGTCCAGCCCCGGGCCAACATCGCCAACTTCCCCGACGATCCGGCGGACTGGTTCTTCTTCGCTCCGCCGGTCGACGAGCTCGGGTTCTTCCGGGGCTTCGCCAGCATCGACCACCACTACGGCGGGTGGGACCAGGACGCCTTCCAGGCCGACCTGGGTGACAACGGCCCGGTGCACGGCGACCGGTTGATGGACTGGGTGGGCGCGTACAACGTGTACTACCTGTGCCCGTCGACCTACGGGGCCTGGGTGTCGCTGCGGGACCTGCCGCCCGACGGCCTGAAGCACATGGAGGACCTGGCGACGGGCATGGGCGCCGTCGACGTGACGACGCCCGGCAGCTCGGGCTTCCGGGAGGCGGCGATCGTCTACACGCCGGACGTCAAGCACAACCAGAACCCGCCGCATCCCGACACGCCGGGCCACTTCGTGTGCGACGGCATCAACTTCGCCGATCCCACTGCAACCTGATGAACCCCCGTCACCGCACCGCGGCGATCGCCGCGCTGGTGGCCGTCGTCGCCCTCGTCGTCGTCGTGCTGGTCCTCGACGACGACGACGGCGGCGACCGGGGCCCGCTGGCGGGCCGTCAGGACACCGGCGAGGTCGACAGCGGCGCTGAACCCGAGCCGTTCCGCTACCCGCGCACGGTCCGGGGGGGCGTGGGCGAAGCCGTCGCGCTCGTGAACGAGGACGACACCGTGCACACCTTCACGTCCGACACCGGGCTGTTCGACTCGGGCCCGGTCGAGCCGGTCGGGGTGTTCACCGTGGCCACCCTCCCGGCCGGCGAGTACGGGTTCCACTGCTCCATCCACCCCGACCTCGCCGGCACGCTCGCGATCGAGGGCTGAGCCGCTCAGGGGTCGAGCAGCACCCCGGGGTTGAGCACGGCCCCGGGGTCGAGCGCCTGCTTCGCCGCCCGCAGCGCGTCGGCGAACAGGTCGGGGCGCTGGCGGTCGTACCAAGGGCGGTGGTCGCGGCCCACGGCGTGGTGGTGGGTGATGGTGCCGCCGGCGGCGAGGATCGCCTCGCTGGCCGCCTCCTTCACCTCGGCCCAGCGTTCGAGCTGGGTGCCGTGGGTGGCGGGCGCGAGCACGGTGAAGTACGGCGCCGCGCCGTCGGGATACACGTGGGTGAACCGGCAGGTGATCGACCCGCCCTCGGGCAGGGCGCGGCTCGCCGCCGCCGTCACGTCGTGGTGGAGGTCGGCGAAGCGGTCCCAGGTCACCGCCGTCTCGAACGTCTCGGCGATGCAGCCGGTGGCCACCACCGCGTCGCGGCCGTAGGGGGCGCGGATGAACGCGTTGCGCCACTGGCCGGCGGCGCCCTCGGTCGAGGACGACGTGATGCCGTCGTGGGTGCCGCCGTGGTCGGCGCACAGCTCGACGGCGCGCGCGATCCAGGCGTCGAGCGGGTGGTCGGCCGACTCGAAGGCGAGCACCAGCAGCGCCTCGCTCCCGCTGGCGCCGGCGTTGGCCGCCGCCTCGCCGGGGTCGAGCACCCGGCAGTTGGACGGGAACAGCGCCGCTTGGCTCAGCGCCCGGGCGGCGTCGACCGCCGAGCCGAGCGACGGGAACCGCACGCTGGCGCCGGCCTTGAAGCGGGGCCGGTCCTGCACCCGCATCCACGCCTCGGTGATGACCCCGAGGATCCCCTCGCTGCCGAGGAACAGCCGGTCGGGGCTGGGGCCCGCGCCCGAGCCGGGCAGGCGTCGCGACTCGAGCGGGCCCCGCGGCGTCACCACCCGCAGCGACTCCACGAAGTCGTCGATGTGGGTGTAGTTGGTCGCGTAGTGGCCGCCGGAGCGGGTGGCGATCCACCCGCCGAGCGTCGAGTGCTCGAAGGACTGCGGGAAGTGCCGCAGCGTGTAGCCGTGGGGCCGCAGCTGCTCCTCGAGCCCGGGCCCGGTGGCGCCGGCCTGGATGCGGGCCGCCCGCGACGTGCGGTCGACCTCGAGCACCCGGTCGAGGCGGGTCAGGTCGATCGACACCGCGCCGGCGTAGCCGTCGCCCACGTCGCACTCGACGCCGCCCACCACCGAGCTGCCGCGGCCGTAGGGGATGGCGGCGACGCCGGCGTCGGTGCACCAGTCGAGGAGGGCGACGACGTCGGCCTCGGTGCTCGGGTAGGCCACCATGTCGGGCGGGTGGGGGAGGTCGCCGGCGAAGGCCCGCACGACGTCGCGGAAGCTGCGCCCGTAGGTGTGCAGGGCCCGCTCGTACGGGTCGTCGGTGCACAGGACGGCGAGGGCGGCGGGCGGCGCGACCCGCGGCGGGCGCAGGTCGAGGTCGTCGACGAGGGGCGGCGTGCGCAGCTCGACCCCGCCGAACCCGGGCCGGCCGGCGATGGCCGCCGCCAGGTGCTCGAGCGACTCGCCGCCGATCGCCTCGTCCTCCCAGCCCCATCCCCACCACGAGCGCCGTCGCATGCGCTCCACTCTGCCGACGAACCCGCTTCTGTGTCGATCCACCGTCGGTACGCGACGGCGGATCGACACAGAACGCTGTCGCAGGCCGCTAGCGGCGCACCTCGAAGATGCGGTTGAGCGGGGTCTCGGTGGCCCGCCGGAAGCGGGTGAAGCCGGCCTCCGTGAGCAGCTGCTGCCACGTCGAGTCGGGCACCTGGTTGCCGAGGGCGTAGCCGCCCGGCTGGGCCTGGGCCGACGGGGTGCAGATGCCCACCGCCGCCGAGTGGAAGACGCGGGCGACGGGGTTGCCGACGCTCTCCGACACGTGCTCGGGGGCCGCCGGCTCGACGAGCAGCCACGTGCCGTCCTCGGCGAGGGCGTCCCGGATGTGGCGGGCGCCGGTGAGCGGGTCGCCCATGTCGTGCAGGGCGTCGAAGATGCACACCAGGTCGTAGCCGGTGCCGGTGAAGTCCTGCGCCGACGCGACCTCGAACCGCACGCGGTCGGCGACCCCGGCGTCCGCCGCCCGCTTGCGGGCGACCTCGATCGACCCCGGGTGGAAGTCGGAGCCGACGACGGTGCAGCTCGGGTACGTCTCGGCCAGCAGGATGGACGACGCCCCGTGGCCGCAGCCGACATCGGCGATCGTGGCACCCGCCTGCAGCTTGACCTCGACGCCGTCGAGGGCGGGGATCCACGCGGTCACGAGGTTCCCGACGTAGCCGGGCTTGAACAGCCGCTCGGTCCCGTGGAACAGGTCGTGGTCGTGCTGGTGCCAGCCCAGGCCCTTGCCGGTGCGGAACGCCTCGCGCACCGCCGCCTCGTCCTTGAAGACGGCCGAGGCGATGCTGGCGGCGCCGACCATGTACGCCGGGGTCGAGTCGTCGGCCAGCACCAGCGCCTGCTCGGGCGACAGCGAGAACCGGCCGTCGCCGTCGAGCTCGGCGTAGCCGCTCACGAACTGGGCGTTGCACCACTCCTCGACGAGGCGGGTGTCGTAGCCGGTGCGGGCGGCGAGGTCGGCGCCGGTGATCGGGCCGTGCTCGGCGAGCGCCTTGTACAGGCCGAGCTTGTCGCCGATCACGACGGTGGCGGCGTGCATGGTGGCGGCGAAGTCGCCCACGAACTGGTGGATGAGGTGCTCGAGGCGGTCCTGGTCGACGGTGGCCGGATCGGTGGTGGTCGGATCGGTGGTGGTCACTGCGTGGTCTCCCTTTCGGTTGGACGGTGCGGTCATGGTCCGATCCGTCCCTTGCAGCCGGCCTGCACCCCTTCTGCAAGACCGCTGCAACCCCCGCGGGCGACAGTGACCCCCATGACCACCACGACCACCACCACCGCCGTCGACCGGCTGCTCGCGGTCGTCGTCGGCGCCCGCCCGGCAGGTGAGGACATCTACGCCGCCGACGCCGAGCTCGACGCCGTCGTCCCCGGCTGGCGGTTCTCGGTGACCGGCGTCGAGCGCATCAGCCAGGAGCTCGCCGGGTGGTTCGGACACCCCGGCACCCTCGAGGAGCTCGAGCGCCACCCCACCGCCACCGGCGAGGTGCTCACCTACACGGTGACCTGGGAGGAGAAGGGCGTGCCGCACGCCGCCCGCCACGTCCACGTGCTGACCGTGACCGACGACCGCATCGTCCGCGAGCAGGTCTGGTGCGGCGGGCGGTGGCCCGCGCCGCTGCTCGCCCAGATGGAGGCGGCTCGCACATGATGGCGGCGGTGCCGACCCTCGCCCTCACGCCCCGGCCCGTGGCCACGTCGGTGGACGAGCTGCTCGCCGGCGCCGTGCGCCGGGAGCCGTTCCTCACCTCGGACTCGAAGTCGGGCTCGCCGTTCGAGCGCATCACCATGGACGACGGGAGCGTGCGCATCCTCAAGCACGTGCACGTCGACGCCGACTGGACGATGCGGTTCAACGGCGACGTCGGCTGCCACCCGGCGCAGGTGTGGGAGGCCGGCCTCATGGACGTCGCCCCCGACCGCATCGAGCACGGCGTGGTCGGCGTCGCCACCGGCCTCGGCCGCAACGGCTGGGGGGCGGCCATCCTCATGCGCGACCTGTCCGCCGCGCTGGTCCCGCCCGGCGACGCCCCGATCACCACCGCCCAGCACGCCACCCTGATCGGCGACATGGCCGTGCTCGCCGCCCGCACGTGGGGCTGGCGCGACGACGTCGGCCTGCTCCCGCTCGGCAACCGGTGGACGTGGTTCAACCCCGCCGACCTCGCCGTCGAGGCCGCCCGGGGTTGGCCCGAACCCGTGCCCAAGATCGCGGCCGACGGGTGGGCCCGCTTCGAGGAGCGGGTGCCTCGCGACGTGCTGGCTGTGGTGAACGGCCTGCGCCGCGACCCGTCGGCGCTCGTCGACCGCGTGGCCGCCACGCCGCTGTCGTTCCTGCACGGCGACTGGAAGCTCGGCAACCTCGGCGTCGGCGCCGACGGCCGCAGCGTGCTCATCGACTGGACCTATCCGGGCGAGGGGCCGTGCTGCTTCGAGCTGGGCTGGTACCTGGCGCTCAACCGGGTCCGCCTGCCGGAGTCGAAGGAGGCGACGATCGACCGGTTCGCCGCCGCCCTGCGGGCCAACGGCATCGACACCGGCGACTGGTTCGACACCCAGCTGGCGCTGTGCCTGCTCGGCACGCTCGTCATCTTCGGGTGGGAGAAGGCCCTGGGCGACGACGCCGAGCTGGCGTGGTGGTGCGACCGCGCCCGCGAGGGCGCCGCCCGCCTGTGAGCGCGCCGCCCCGATGACCGCCACCACCGCCGCCTACTCCGCGAGCGCGGCGGCGTGGGCGCGCGGGCCGATGCGGATCTACGGCCGCCTCGCGGTCGAGCTCGTGGCGCGGTCGCCGGTGACGCTCGCCAGCCGCCGGGTGCTCGACCTCGGCGCCGGCACCGGCGCGGCGTCGCACGCCGCGGCCGGCGCCGACGTCGTCGCCGTCGACCGCGCCGTCGGCATGCTCCAGGTCGACCGCGCGGGGCGACCGCCGGCGGCGGTGGGCGACGCCGAGGCGCTCCCGTTCCCCGACCGCGCCTTCGACGTGGTGATCGCCGCCTTCTCGCTCAACCACCTCGACGACCCCGCCGCCGGCGCCCGCGAGGCAGGCCGGGTGGCGCGGGAGTGCGTGCTCGCCTCGACCTACGCGGCCGACGACGACCACCCGGTGAAGGACGCCGTCGAGCGGGCGCTGGCCGAGGCCGGGTGGCAGCGACCGCCGTGGTACGACGCCGCCAAGGCGGCGATGGCGGCGTGGGGGACCGTCGAGCGGTCCACCGAGGTCGTGCTCGCCGCCGGGCTCGAGCCGGTGACGGTCGACCACGCCCGCGTGCCGTTCCCCGACCTGAGCGGGCGCGACCTCGTCGAGTGGAGGCTCGGCATGGCCCAGACCGCGGCGTTCGTGGCCGCCCACGACGCCGACGCGCTCGCCGACCGGGCGCTGGCGCTGCTGCCCGCCGACGCCGGCCCGCTCGTGCGGTCCGTGCTGTTCATCGTCGCCCGAGCGCGCTGAACCGCGTCGCCACCCACGACCGCAGCGTGTCGGCGTGCGGCCCGGCAGCGGCGACGAGCGCCCCGGCCCGGCGCTCGGCGTCGCGCCACAGGCCGTCGTCGCCGGTGCGGGCGGCGAGCTCGGCGGTCACCCACCACGCCTCCAGCCCGGCCACGCGGTCGAGCCCGTCGACGGCGTCGGGCTCGCCCTGCACCGCCCGGGCCAGCAGCGCGTAGCGGGCGGTGCCGCGGGCGGCGGCGTCGTCGGCGGCGGTGGTGGCCAGCTCGACGGCCCGGTCGCGATCGCCGGTGGCGAGCGCGAAGCGGGCCTGCAGCACGAGGTAGCGCTGGCGCTGGTGCCAGGCCATGGTGCCGGCGAAGGGCTCGACCACCCGAGCCCGCTCGACGGCTGCTTCGGCACCGGCGAGGTCGCCGCGCTGGAGCCGGCCGTCGAGCAGGTCGAGGGCGGCAGCGCAGTGCATCTCCATCGTGGCCGGGCTGCTCGCCGTCGACTCGAACACGCGGACGCTGATGTCGTCGGCCTCGTCGAGTCGACCGACGCCCCGCAGCAGCCACGAGCGGAGGTTGTCGATGGCGGGCACCATGCGCAGCCCGGCGTCCCCGCCGTGGGCGGCGAGGTCGGCGCCGGTGTCGCACGCCGCCAGCGCGTCGAGCACGCGTCCGCGGAGGCCGAGGGCCATCACCCGGAAGAAGCTGCTGTGGTGGGGGGCGAACGGGTGGCCGAGCCACGTGTCGTCGACCATGGCCCGCTCGACGAGGTCGGTCGCCGCCTCGGGGTCGCCCTGGTGGTTGCGCAGCCCCGCCAGCCACACCCGGGCGAAGCCCCGCACGTCGGGCGGTGCGGCGGCGGCCGCCCTGGTCAGCCGGTCGTCGGCGCCGTGCAGGTCGCCGCGGGAGTGCAGGATGCGCCCGCTCATCGCCAGGCTGGCGGCGCGGCCGGCGTCGTCGCCGGCGCGCACCATGGCCTCCTCGGCGTAGCGGAGGGCGAGGTCGTAGTCGCGGCCGTAGTACTCGGCCCACGCCGCCACCTCGAGGCCGTCGGGCCCGGCGGCGCGGGCATCGGCCCGGGCGCCGGCGACGTCCCAGCGGGCGATGCGGGCCCGGGCCCGGGCGACGCGGGCGGCGGGGGAGTCGGACAGCTCGATGGCGCGGTCGAGGAGCCGCTCGGCCTCGGCGGCGTCGAACCGGTCGGCGGCGATGCTCGCTGCTTCGAGCAGCGCGGCCGCCGCAGTGTCGACGTCGCCGCCCCGCTGGGCGTGGAACGCCACCTCGAGCGGGTCGTGGTGGGGGCGGGCCGCCAGCACCCGGGCCGCCTCCCGGTGCACGAACGCCCGGCGGGCCGCGTTGGTGCCGGCCACGAGCGCCTCCCGCACCAGGTCGTGGCGGAACGCGAGCGACCCGTCGATGATGCGGGCGTGCACGCCGGCGTCGACGTGCTCGAGCAGCGTGGGCACTTCGACCCCGAGCACGCCGGCGAGGAGGTCGACGTCGACGGCGCCGAGCACCGCCGCCGCCCGCAGCGTCGACGCCGCCTCGCCGAGCTCGTCGACCCGGGCCGCCACCGACTCCCGCACGCTGGCCGGCAGCTCCCCGCCGCCGGTGGCCGCCAGCTCGACGAGGAACAGCGGGTTGCCGCCGCTGCGGTCGAGCAGCTCGGGCGCCCGGTCGCCCACGAGGGCGGTGGCGGCGTCGAGGTCGAGGGGGCCGAGCTCGAGCGTGCGGGCGCCGGGCAGGCCGCCTTCGCGCGAGGTGGCCACGACCCGCACCCCGCGCCGGCGCGCGAACGCCAGCCACTCGAGCGTGCTGGTGCCCGCGAGGTGGATGTCCTCGATGGCCACGACGTGCGCGCCGAGGCGGTGCAGGACCGCCAGCAGGTTGGCGAACAGCGCGGCGCGGCCGGCGGCAGAGTCGGCGACCGCGCCCACGTCGAGGTCGTCGTCGACCAGGTGGGGGGCGAGGGCGTCGAGCACCGGTTGCAGCGGCAGGTCGCGGCCGAGCTCGTCGCAGCGCGCGATCACCACCGGCACCGCGACGCGCGCCAGCCACGCCTCGAGCAGCGCGGTCTTGCCGATGCCGGGCTCGCCCTCGATCACGACCGAGGTGTCGGTGCCCTCGAGCACGGCGAGCTCGCGCGCCCGCCCGACGATGGCTGGCGGCCGGGCGGCGGCCTCGTCGGGCGCGAGGAGGATGGCGGTGTGCAGGTCCTCGGTCTCCCGGGTGGGGTCGACGCCGAGGTCCTCGGCCAGCCGCTCCCGGGCCCGGGCGTAGGCGGCGAGGGCCGAGGCGGGGCGGCCGGCGGCGGTGTGGGCCCGCATCAGCACCCGGAGGGCGGCCTCGTCGTAGGGGTCGTGGTCGAGCGCCCGCTCCGCCTCGGTGGCGGCCTCCGCCGGCTGCCCGGCGGCGAGCGACGCCTCGGCGGCGAGCACCCGGGCCCGGGCGACGGTGCGGGTGGTGGCGGCCCGCTCGGCGTCGGCCCACGGGGCGTCGGGCTCGTCGGCCAGCAGCTCGCCCCGCACGAGGGCGAGGGCGGCGCGGGCGGCGGCGAGGGCGGCGGTCGGGCGACCGGCGCGGAGGCGGGCGGCGGCCTCCTCGACCCGCATCTCGAGCTCGGCCACGTCGAGCCAGTCGGCGGCCAGCGACCAGCCGGCGTCGGTGCGGGTGATGCGGTCGGCGCCGAGGACGGGGCGCAGCCGGCTCACGAGCACGCCGAGCTGGTCGACGGGCTTGGCCGGCGGGTCGTCGCCCCACAGCGCCTCGGCGGCCCGGTCGGCGGGGACCGGCGCGCCCCGAGCGAGGGCGAGGAGCTTCAGCAGGGTGCGGGCCTTGCGGCTGCCGAGGTCGCGCGCCGCCACCCCCTCGACGTCGAGGGCGCCGAGCAGCCGGATCCGCAGGTCGCTCCCCACGCCGTGAGTTGTAGCCCCAACGCCGGCCCTGGCGCGGGTGGGGTGCCGGGGGTCGCGATACTCGCGGGGCGATGACGACCGACGCCGACCTCGCCGCCGCCCGGATCGACCGGCTCCGGCGGGCCCTCGCCGCCAGCGGGCCCGAGGCGCTGCGGGCCGGCGTGCGGGACGCGCCCGAGCTGCTGCGGCGCCGGCTCCACGTCGCCGCCCGGGTCCGCCACCCCGCGCTCGTCCGCCACGCCGACCCATGGAGCGCGCTCGGACGGGCCGACGCGCCGAGCCTCGTGCTGCTCGCGCAGACGATGACCGCCGACAGCCTCGAGGCCGCCATCGAGCACCTCGGGGCGTCGTCGGACGACCCCACCGTCGAGGAGCTGCGGGGGTGCGTCGACGCCCTCGTCGACGACCACGGCGCGCCGGCGGTCGCCCTGCTGCTGGCCAGCGTCGCCGCCGGCGGCAACCCGGCGGCCGCCGCCTGCGACGAGGTGCTCGCCACCGACGACCGGCTCGCGCTGCCCGACGAACCGGTCGCGGCGCGAGACGACGACGTCGGGGGGAGCGGCCCGGAGCGCGAGCGGGGCGGGCCGTCGGAGGAGGAGCGCGAGCGGCGGCGGGCGCGGCGTCAGGAGCAGCGCGACGAGCGGGCCAAGCAGAAGGCGGCCCGGGAGCGAGCCGCCCAGGCGCTCCGCGACGCGAAGCGGCGGTCCACCGACCGCTGACCCGCGGCACGGCGAGGCCGTACCGTCGCGGTGTGCGCTCGGATGCCGAGGTGATCGACGAGGTCCTCGGCTCCTTCCGCGCCGACGACCCCGCCCGGCCCCCGGTCGACGCCGGCCGGTGGGTCGAGCAGTTCGCGCCTGACGAGCAGCCGGTGCTGCTCCGGGTCGTGCGGCGGTGGCTCGGCGCCTACTACTGGGACCCGGTCCGGGTGCAGGACGTGCTCGACGCAGTGATCGCCGACCTCGGGGGCGAGCGGGTGGCGATGGCCCCGCTGCAGCCGGCGGGCTCGACCCAGGCGTGCCTCAACCGGCTGTTCACCCGGCGGCTGCGGGCCCACGGCGTGTCGATGCCGTCGCTCGCCGCCCAGGCCGACGTGCACGTGTACCTCGACGACGTGGTGTGCACCGGCCGCTCCCTCGACCGGCACCTCCGCCGGTTCATCGCCCGCCTCCGTCCCGGTGCGAGCGTGCTCGTGTTCCACCTCGTGGAGCACGCCCACGACGCCCGCCACCGGCGCCGGGCGCTGCACGACCTCGCCCGCGACCACGGCGTCGCCCTGCGCACCGACCACGCCCTGCGGGTCGAGAACCGGCCCGAGGCGCTGGGCGGGCTCGAGGTGATCGCCCCGGCGCCGTCGTCGGCACCGGCCGTCGACCCCGCGTACGCCCGCGCCGTGCGGGTCGGCCGGAGCGCCTACCGGCTACCCGACCTGTTCGGCGACGGGCCCCTCTACGCCGACGCCGACGAGCGGGACGTGGTCGAGCGGGCGCTGCTGCGGGCCGGCTCCCGCCTGGCCGCCCGCGCCCGGCGCCTGCGCCCCCTCGGGGCCGGCGAGGGGCCGACGCTCGGCTTCGGCGCGCTCACCCTCACGTTCCACGACGCGCCCGCCACGATGCCCCTCCCGCTGTGGTGGCACGACCCCGCCGACCCCGCCGCCTGGTTCCCCCTCGTCGCCCGCCGCGGGTGACTGTCGCGACCCCTTCGTAGGGTGCAGCAGGTGACCATCCGCGCCGACGCCGACCGCCTGCTGCGCGAGCTCACCGGCGACCCCGCCGCCGAGTTCCGCGCCGGCCAGTGGGAGGCCATCGAGGCGCTGGTCGAGCGCCGGCAGCGGACCCTCGTGGTGCAGCGCACCGGGTGGGGCAAGAGCGCCGTGTACTTCATCGCCACCCGGTTGCTGCGCAACCCCCCGTCAACGAACGGACCTGCGACGAACGGGTCGCCCCGCCCGGCGGGCGCCACCGTGCTCATCAGCCCGCTGCTGGCGCTCATGCGCAACCAGATCGAGGCCGCCACCCGCCTGGGCGTGCACGCCGTCACCATCAACTCCGAGAACCGCGACGACTGGGAGGCGATCGAGCAGCAGGTGCGCGACGGCGAGGTCGACGTGCTGCTCATCTCGCCCGAGCGGCTGAACAACCCGCGGTTCCGGGCCGACGTGCTGCCGGCGCTGCTCGAGGTCATCGGCCTGTTCGTGGTCGACGAGGCCCATTGCATCAGCGACTGGGGGCACGACTTCCGTCCCGACTACCGGCGCATCCAGCGGGTGCTCGAGGAGCTGCCCGCCGGCGTGCCGGTGCTGTGCACCACCGCCACCGCCAACGACCGCGTCGTCGACGACATCGTCGACCAGCTCGGCGCCGACCTCGCGATCAGCCGCGGCTCCCTCGACCGCGAGAGCCTCGCCCTCGCCGTGCTCGACTTGCCCGACCCCGCGGCGCGGTTGGCGTGGCTGGCCCGGACGATCCCGACCCTGCCGGGGACCGGCATCGTCTACTGCCTCACCGTCGGCGACACCGAGCGGGTCGCCGGGTTCCTGCGCCAGCAGGGCATCGACGCGGCCGCCTACTCCGGCGGCGGCACCGACAACGACGAGCGGCTGCGGGTGGAGCAGGCGCTCCTCGACAACACCGTGAAGGTCGTGGTCGCCACCAGCGCGCTCGGCATGGGCTTCGACAAGGCCGACCTCACCTTCGTCGTCCACTACCAGAGCCCGGGTTCGCCGGTCGCCTACTACCAGCAGGTGGGCCGCGCCGGCCGCGGTGTCGACCACGCCCACGGCATCCTCCTCCGGGGCCACGAGGACGTCGACATCCAGGACTGGTTCATCCGCACCGCCTTTCCGCCGCAGGACAAGGCCGAGGCCATCGTCGCCCTGCTCGAGGAGCGGGGGGCGCCGGTGTCGATCGCCGAGATCGAGTCGGTGGTCAACGCCCGCCGCGGTCGCATCGAGGCGATGCTGAAGGTGCTCGACGTCGACCGCGTCGTCGAGCGCGAGGGCGGCCGGTGGTCGCGCACCGCGCAGGAGTGGACCTACCCGCAGGCCCGGGTCGAGCACGTGACGGGCCAGCGGCGGGCCGAGCAGCAGGCGATGCACGAGTACGCGGCGACGACCGGGTGCCGCATGCAGTTCCTGCGGGCCCAGCTCGACGACCCGGCGGCGGTGCCGTGCGGGCGGTGCGACCGGTGCACGGGCGAGCTCCTCTCGGCCGACGTACCTCCCGACCTCGTGGCCGTCGCGGCGCGCTACCTGCGAGGCGCGTCGCTCGTGATCGACGCCCGCCGGCAGTGGCCGAGCGGGCTCCCCGACGTGAAGGGCCGCATCCCCGCCGAGCGCCAGGTGGGCGACGGCCGGGCCCTGTGCGTGTACGGCGACGGCGGCTGGGGGGCGGTGGTGCGCAGCGCGGTGCGGCGGGGCCAGCCGATCGGCGACGAGGTGCTCGACGCCGCCGCGTCGGTCATCGGCGGGTGGGCGCCGTCGCCGGCCCCGTCGTGGGTGACGAGCATCCCGTGGTCGAACGGCGGGTTCGTCGGCGACGCCGGGGCGCGGCTGGCGGCCCGGCTGGGGCTGCCGTACGTCGAGGTCGTCCGCCCGGCCCGGCCGCACCGGCCCCAAGCCGAGATGGAGAACAGCGCCCAGCAGGTGGCCAACGTGCTCGGCGCGTTCGCGCTCGCCGCCGACGTCGACGTGCCGGCGGGTCCGGTGCTGCTCGTCGACGACACCGTCGACTCCCGATGGACGATCACGGTGGTCGGCGCCCTGCTGCGCGACGCGGGGGTCGAGGCCGTGCACCCCTTCGTCCTGGCCAAGGCCATGAGCGACTGACCGTCACGGCGCGCCCGTACCGCACCCGCACTTCCCCCTTCGTTGCCACGCACCACCCACGGAGGGCACCATGGCCGGCAGTGCTGCCGCACGCGACCGCTTCTATCGGACGATCGAACCGCTGCTCGGCGCCGAGCAGGCCGAGTTCCTGATGGACAACCTGCCGCCCGGCGGGTGGGACGAGGTCGCGACCAAGACCGACGTCCGCGAGGCGCGTCTCGAGACGTCCGAGCTGCGCGTCGAGGTCTCCGGGCTGCGCTCGGAGATGCGGGCTGAGTTCGCCGAGGTGCGTGGCGAGATGTCCGAGCTGCGCTCGGAGATGCGGACCGAGTTCGCCGAAGTACGTGCCGAGTTCGCCGAGGTGCGGGGCGAGATGGCCGTGCTGCGGGGCGAGGGCGCCGAGCTGCGCTCGGCCATGGTCACCAAGTCCGACCTCGCCGAGCAGCTCCGGCTCCACGTCGATGCGCGGGTCGGAGCGATCTCGCGGTGGTGGATGTTCTCGTGCATGGGCATGCAGGCGGCCACCATCGCCGGAGTCATCGCCGCCGTTCGCCTCTGAGGCCCCGCGTACCAACGACACCTCAGTTCTCGGCGCATCCAGGCCGGTACAGCCGGTCTGGGTGCGCCGAGATCCTGACCATCGCCCGCTTCCCCCGCTGTGCATCCCGATCCGCGGAGGAAGCCGTGACCGACCCGTTCACCATCAGCTCGACCGAGGACGCCATCCAGGTGGCCGAGATCGTCCTCGGCGACGACCGCCTCGCTGCCCTGTTCACCGGCGGCCGAATGGCCATGCCGGTCACCGGCGACGTTCCGCCCGACGGGGTTCTGCACTGGGACGCGCTCCTCGTCGACGCCCTCGGCGACGAGCACGACCGCCTCGTGCTCGCCACCCGCCGCACCACCGGCCCGCCGTTCGTCCTCGAGGACGAGCTCGACCGCTGGCGCACGATGCGGGCCCGCCACGCCGGGCGCAACCTGGTCCTCGCCGACTGGTTCGTGTTCGTGCGCGACGAGGTCGCGCTGTCCCTGGCCGAGATCGCCGGGCCCGCCGCCGAGTGGGCGGCGTGAGCGCCGTGCAGCTCGCGGCGCGACCGCCGCCCCTACGCTCGCCGCCCATGTCACGGATCGGCGGGTCCCTGCTCGCCGCCGCCCTCGCGGGGTCGGTGGCCGTCCACACCCCGGGCGCCGGCGCCGCCGTGTCCGACATCACCGTGGTGTGGCAGCGCGACCTGCCGGGGGCCACGGTGCGGGAGTCGTCCCCGACGCTCGTCGACCTCGACGCCGACGGGACGCTCGAGATCATGTTCGGCGCCCACGACTCCCGGGTGTGGGCCCTCCACGGCACCACCGGCCAGCCGGTGGCGGGCTGGCCGCAGCCGGTCACCGACCGGGTCAACTCCTCGGTGGCCGCCGCCGACGTCGACGGCGACGGGCGGGCCGAGCTGTTCGTGGGGGCCGGCACCGACGACGCCGAGGGCGGCGGCCTCTACTCGTTCCAGCACGACGGGGCCGTCCGGTTCCGGCTCCAGGCGGCCGACAAGGCGTTCCCGGCACCGGCGGTGCACGCCACGCCGGCCATCGGCGACATCGACGGCACCCCCGACCTCAACGTGAGCTTCGGCACGCTCGGCCTGCTGTCGGCGTGGTCGGTGAGCTCCAACGGCACCGTGCGCGGCGGCTGCGCGGTCGACGTCGAGTACCCGACCGGCGCGTGCTGGCCGTTCTACACCGACGACACCGTGTTCTCCTCGCCGGCGCTCGGCGACGCGAACGGCGACGGCATCGACGACGTGATCGTCGGCGCCGACTCGACCCCCGGTCCGCCGGTCGACCACCGCGGCGGGTTCATGCGGGCCCTCGACCACAACCGGACGGCGATCTGGGAGTTCGCGATCAACGACATCGTGCGGTCCTCGCCCAGCCTCGGCGACATCGACGGCGACGGGCGGCTCGAGGTCGTGTTCGGCGCCGGCGACTTCTTCGGCGGCAGCGACAGCACGAAGGTGTTCGCCCTCGACATCGAGGACGGGCGGCTCGTTCCCGGCTGGCCGAAGGACACCGACGGCGTCACCAACGCGTCGCCCACCCTCGCCGACCTCGACGGCGACGGCCGCCTCGACGTCGTCATCGGCACCTTCGGCAGCCGGCACCTCGCCAACAAGGCCGGCGGGTCGGTCTACGCGTGGCGGGGCGACGGCACGCCGCTCGCCGGCTTCCCGGTGTCGTCGCGGGGCGGCGTGGTGCTCGGCCAGATCGTCACCGCCGACCTCCAGGGCGATGGCGGGCAGGACCTCGTCGTCACCACCGGCGGGCTCGTCTCGCTCTTCGACGGTGCGAGCGGCGCCCACCTCGGCAACCTCGCCGAGGGCGACAACGTCGGGTTCCAGAACTCGGCGGTCGTCACCGACGTCGACGGCGACGGGCGCCTCGACCTCCTCGCCGTCGGCACCGTGAACAGCGCGGCCGGGAGCGGCCGGGCCTATCGCTGGCGGCTCCCCGCCGAGTCGCGGCTCGGCGCCCTCGGTTGGCACGAGTTCCGGCGCGACCAGCGCAAGACCGGGTCGTGGCGCTCGGGTCTCGGGACCACGACCGTCGCCGCACCGATGTCGCGGATCGCCGGCGCCGACCGGTTCGCCACGGCCGCCGCCATGTCGCTGGCCCGGAGCCCGCAGGGCGCCGACACCGCCTACGTCGCCACCGGGCTCAACTTCGCCGACGCCCTGGCCGGCGGGCCCGCCGCCCATCTCGCCGGCGGCACGGTGCTGCTCGTCACCCGCGACAAGGTGCCGGCCGCCACCCGGACCGAGCTGGCCCGCCTTGCCCCCGACGACGTGGTCGTGCTCGGCGGACCCGGCGCGGTGAGCGACGCGGTCGCGAGCGAGCTCGGCGCCCGGCGCCTGGCCGGGCCCAACCGCTACGCCACCGCCGCCGCCATCAGCGCCGATGTCTTCGACCCCGTCGTGCCCGTCGCCTACGTCGCCACTGGCGAGTCGTTCCCCGACGCGCTGGCCGGCGCCGCCGCCGGGGCGCTCGAGGCC
>DATLFP010000061.1:0-24241 GCA_035540955.1 Acidimicrobiales bacterium | reverse complement strand
CGGGTCGGCCGGGGGTGCCCGGGGTCCACGAGCAGCGGCAGCAGCACCAGGGCGGCCACCGCGTCGGCGTCGACGGTCACGTCCGCGCCGGCGAGGACCGACAGCGCCCGGGCGGCGTCGAGCGCCAGCGCCACGGCCCGTTCCATCGTGCCGGCCGGCAGGCCGGCGTCGAGCCCCGGGTCGACCACGCCGGCCAGCGCCGCACGACCCACCGACGGGGCGACCACGCCGGTCACCGCCCGGTGAAGGTGGGCGGCCGCTTGTCGAAGAACGCGGCGAGGCCCTCGGCCCGGTCGGCGGTGGTCTGCAGCAGGTGGTTGAGGTCGCCCTCGAGCACCAGGGCATCGCGCATCGGCAGCTCCGCACCCCGGGCAACGGCCTCCTTGGCGAGCTCGAGCGCGGCCGGCGCCAGCTCGGCGAGCTGGCCGGCCAGCGTCACCGCTCGCGCGCCGGCGTCGTCGGCGACGGCGGTGACCAGCCCCGCCCGCTGCGCGGCGGCGGCGTCGAGCGATTCGCCGAGCAGGATCATCGCCAGCGCCGTGGAACGGCCCGCCACCCGCGGCAGGCGCTGGGTCCCGCCCCAGCTCGGGAGGCGGCCGGCGGCGACATCGGCGATGGTGAACACCGTGCCGGGCTCGGCCACGCGCACGTCGCAGGCCAGTGCCAGCTCGAGACCGACCGACGCGACGCGGCCACGGCAGGCGGCCACGACCGGCGGGCGCAGCGCGGCGAGGGCGGCGGCGGGATCGGGCGAGAACGACAGCGGGTCGAGGTCATCCGCCGCTCCCGGGCACAGATCAGGGCCGTCGCTGTCGAGCACGACGACCCGCACGCTGGGGTCCTCGGCGAGATCGGTGGCGACCGACACCAGCTCGGCGGCCTCGCGGCGACCGAGTGCGGTGCCCCGCAGCCGGAGCGTCACCACCGGCCCCTCCCGCTCGACGCGCAGGTGGTCGAGGCGCACGAGCCTCAGTCCGCCGAGGCGGTCTTCTTGGGCTCGAGCATCTGCATCTCACCGGCGCAGCACGACAGCGTGGTGTCGGTGGCCTTGGTGACGAGCACCTCGGTCCCGCAGCCGCCGCACTGGTACCGCTTGCCCACCTTCAGCATCTGGTCCCCCTCTGCTACTTCGGCACCATCGGCTTGCCGCAGCACGTGACGGCGCCGTCCCCCGCCTTGGTGACGACGATCTCCGCCCCGCACGACTCGCACTTCAGGCGCTTGCCGGCCTCGTTGCCCACGTGTTGCAGACTAGCGACCGGCGGACCGATGTGACATCGGTCCTCGGATGTCGCACACGCCACCCCGGCGGGCGAAGATGCCCGCATGACTCGACCGTCCCGGCTCCGTGCGGCTCGCTGAGCTCGGCCGGTGGTGCTTCCGGCACCGACGAACCGTCGCGCTGGCGTGGGTGCTGGCGCTCGTCGGCATCGGATCCGCGGCCGCGACCGTGGGCGGACGCTTCGTGAACGACTTCGCGGTCGCCCGCTCCGAGGCTCAGGACGCGTTCGAGCTGCTCGAGGCCCGCTTCCCCGAGCTGAACGGCGACCTCGTCCAGGTCGTGGTGGTCGACGAGCGCGGCGCGGCGGACCCCGCGGTCCGGGCCGAGGTGGAAGCGATGCTGGCCGAGTTCGGCCGCGCCGAACGCGTCCAGCGGGTCCTCAGCCCCTACGGGGGCGGCGGGGCGATCTCCGAGGACGGACGGGTCGCGCTTGCCCTGGTGCAGATGGACGCGCTCGGGCCCGACCTCCCGCGGGAGTCGGTGCAGGCCCTCATCGGCATCGCCGACGCGCATCGCGCCGGGCTCGGCCAGGTCGAGCTCGGTGGGCCGTCGGTGCAGTTCGCCGAGAGCGAGCTCTTCGGTAGCCGCGAGCTGGTCGGCCTCGCGGCTGCCGTCGTGATCCTGCTCGTCACCTTCGGGTCGGTCACCGCCATGAGCCTGCCGATCCTGGTCGCGGCCCTCGGCCTGGGGGTCGGCCTGGCCGGGGTGACCTTGCTGACCCACGTGGTGTCGATCTTCACCTTCGCCACGCCGCTCGCGGTGATGATCGGCCTCGGGGTCGGGATCGACTACGCGCTCTTCATCGTGACCCGCTATCGCCAGGCGCTCACCGCGGGCAGGAGCCCCGAGGACGCCGCCGCCGTGGCCGTGGCGACCTCGGGCCGCGCGGTCATCTTCGCCGGCTTGACGGTCATGATCTCGGTGCTCGGCATGGTCCTGATGGGCATCAGCTTCGCCAACGGGATGGCCTTCGCCACCGCGCTCGTCGTGCTCTGCACCGTGGTGGCGGCGGTCACCGCCACGCCGGCCGCGCTCGGCTTCGTCGGGACCCGCATCGACGCGCTCCGGGTGCCACGCCTGGGCCGCAGCGCGACGCCGAGCGGCAGGTGGCAGCGCTGGAGCGAGGCCGTGCAGCGCCGTCGGGGGGCCTCGCTCCTCGCCGGCTGCGGTCTGCTCGTGGTCCTGGCCCTGCCCCTGTCCGATATGCGCCTGGGCGGCCCGCAGCTCGGGAGCGACCCGCCGGAGCGCACCAGCCGGCGCGCCTATGACCTGGTGACGGACGCGTTCGGGCCCGGCACCAACGGGCCGCTGCTCCTGGTGGCCGACGGCCCGCCAGGTTCCGGGATCGAGGCGACGCTCGCCGCGGCGGTGGACCGCGCCCGCCAGCTCGGCGCCGACGCCGGCATCCCGCCCCTGCTGAACGCGGCCGGCGACACCGGCGTCGCCACCGTCGTGCCGCCCGCCGCGCCGCACGAGGAATCGACCGAGCGGCTGGTGCAGCGCCTGCGCGACGACGTCATCCCCGAGGTCACCGACGGCGGGCCCGTCACCATCCGGGTCGGCGGGGTGACCGCGCTGTTCATCGACATGAGCGCGCTCGTCGCCGAGCGGCTCCCACTCTTCGTGGGTGGGGTCCTCCTGCTGTCCTTCGTGCTCCTCATGGCCGTGTTCCGGTCGCTGCTCGTGCCGGTCAAGGCGGTGCTCGCCAACCTGCTCTCGATCGGGGCCGCCTACGGCGTGGTCACCGCCGTGTTCCAGTGGGGCTGGCTGGCCGACGTGGTCGGCGTCGAGCGGACCGGGCCGGTGATGGCGTTCCTCCCGATGATGCTGTTCGCCATCCTCTTCGGCCTCTCGATGGACTACGAGGTGTTCCTCATGTCGCGGATACACGAGGCCCACGAGCTCACCGGCGACCCCCACGCCGCCATCAACGAGGGCATCACGAGCACCGGCCGGGTGATCACCGCTGCCGCCGCAATCATGGTCACGCTCTTCGCGTCCTTCGTGCTCGGCGACGACATCATCATCAAGACCTTCGGGCTCGGCCTCGCCGTCGCCGTGCTCCTCGACGCCACCGTCGTGCGCATGCTGATCGTGCCGGCGGCCATGGCGGTGTTCGGCGGTGCCGCGTGGTGGCTCCCGTCGCGCCTGGACCGGCTGCTCCCCCGCGTCGAAGTCGAGGGCGACACCGGCGCCGGCTGATGCCGGAGAACAAGCTCGAGCAGACGGCAAGTCGGCAGGGGCACCCGCCGCGCTGACCGGGGTCCCAGCCCCCGCGCCCCGCTGTGACCGCCGGTGGGCTCAGCCGGTGATGCCCTTGATCTTCGGTCCGGCGGTGCGGACCGCCTCGATGTCGTCGTCGGTGAAGCCGGCCAGCTTGCGCAGCTCGACCGCCAGCGGCATGAACTCCTCGCCGGTGGCGGGATCGTAGGCGCCGCGCACGCCGCCGAAGCTGAACGCCCGGTCGACCTTGCGCTGGAACTCGACCACCTTCCTCCGCCGCTCCGGGTCGCCCTCGGTCAGCGCCTTGCTCCACACCTGCCCGAACCGGACGTGGGTCACCTCGTCGGCCGCCACGTAGTCGACCGACCGCCAGATCGTCTCGTCCTCGGCCGCCTTGCCGAAGCGGATCGTCTCGTTGAACACATCGAGCGCCAGGCCCTCCAGGCACCGGTTCACCCCGACCACCCGCTCGACAGGATCATCGCTGCACGCGAACTCGAACAGCATCACGTTCTCGGTGAACTGCCCGATCGTGCCCTCGACGTGGTCGAGCAGCGCCGAGTAGATCTCGACGTGGCGGGTCTCGTCCCAGCACTGCCGGGCCATGTCGAGCTGGAACTTCCACGGCAGCTCGGCGTCGTCCACGTAGTCCCAGCAGCTCCGGCCCGCGCCCTCCAGCGCCTGCAGCTCGCCCATGAAGATCCCGTGCATCTGACTCTGGGTGGCGAGCGGCGCCCGGTCATCGGTCGGCCGCAGCCGCTGGCCGAGGCGGGCCCGCATCTCCTCGGGGTCGATGTCGCGGTCCTTGGGCCGCATCATCTTGAAGAACGTCTCGAGATCGTCGACGGTGACCTCCTCGGCGGTGAGGAAGTCGATCGGGATGTCGGTGCGCGTGAAGCGGGTGTCTCGCTGCAGCTCGGCGCTGGTCATGAACTTCTTCATCGGTCCCCCTTGATGGGCCGGTTCGCCCACGAGACATGATGCACCGTGCGTCTCATCGGGACAAGCATGTCCGGCTCAGCCCTGGCGCAGATGCCCGGTCCAGCTCGGCTTGCGCTTCTCGGCGAACGCGGTGGCCCCCTCGATGGCGTCCGGCGAGCGGAACACCTCGGCCGTGGCCTCGCCCTGGATCGCCCACGCCTCCGACTCCGGCACCTCGAGCGACGCCTTGATCACCTTCTTGGTGGCCCGCACGGCGAGGGGTGCCGCCTCGCAGATCCGCTCGGCCAGCGCCACGGCGGTGTCGAGGACCTGCTCGCCGGGCACGACCCGGTTCACGAGGCCGAGCTGGTACGCCGTCTGCGCGTCGAAGGCGTCGCCGGTCATGCCGAGCTCGAGAGCACGGGCGAGGCTGATCCGCTTGGCGAGGCGGATCACGCCGCCAGCGCCGGCGACGAGGCCCCGCTTGACCTCGGGGATGCCGAAGGTGGCGTGCTCGGCGGCGACCACGAGGTCGCAGGCGAGCATGATCTCGAACCCGCCGGCGAGGGCGTGGCCGTTGCAGGCGGCGACTAGCGCCTTCGGGAAGTCCCGGGTGGCGACCCCGGCGAACCCGCCGCTGACGCCCATCACGTTGCCGCCGCCGCCGGCGAACGCCTTCAGGTCCATCCCGGCGCAGAACGCCTTGTCGCCGGCGCCGGTGAGCACAACCGCCCACACGTCGTCGTCGGCCTCGACGTCGTCGAACGCACCGGCCAGCGCCGCTGAGGTCTCGTAGTCGATGGCGTTGCGGGCCTCGGGCCGGTTGATCGTGATGATCTCGACGTGGCCGCGCCGCTCGCGGAGGACGAGGCTCATGCCACGCCGACCGAGACCCACGCCAGGCGCTCGGCGTCCAGCGGTGCGTCGCGGACCTCGACCGTCGGGCCGAAGGCGGCGGTGGCCCGCCGCCCCGTCTCGTAGCGGGACCAGCCGAGGGCGGGCGTCGACGGATCCCCGGTGCGGGCGAACGCGAGCCACGCGTCCTGCATCGTCGCCGCCAGCGCCTCGGCGTCGGGCCCGGCGCCCGCGAGCCGGCCGAGGCCGGAGTCGAGCGTGCCGAACACGAACGGGATCTCGAGGGCATGGCAGGCGCCGATGGCGCCGTCCATCCCGACGCCGCACCAGTCGAACAGGTACATCCACGTGTCGGGCTGGTGCGCCGCCTTGGCCTCGGCGAGCCGGAGCGAGTGCTGGCGGAACATGCGGTCGGTCATCGTCGCCGCGAACACGTCGAGCGCGCTGGTGCCGGCGCCACGGGACGCGCGGTAGGCGGCGACGAGCGCCTCGGCGCCGTCGGGATCGCCGGTGAGCATGCCGATCATCATCGGCAGCCCGGCGTCCTCCATCCCGGCCAGCATCGGCATCATCGCCGTGAACAGCTTCGCCTCGTCGCGCGTCGTGCCGATGATCATCGCGACGTCGGCAGCCTCGCCGGCGGCTATCGCGTCGATCGGACGCCTCGGCAGGACCTCGCCGTCGACCACCGGCGACCAGCCCCCGAGCGACGCCATGATCCCACCCCCGGATGCCATCGCCGCCATCGTCTGGCGGTTCTGGGCGTCGAGGATCTCGCCGACGGGCAGCGACCGGAGCCGGTCGGCGTCGATGCTCCCATCGCCGTCGACGACGCCCAGGTCGGCGAGTAGTGCGCGCGCCGCGTCGGCGGCCGGCTCGGCATCCATCGGCGGGTCATAGGTCGACTGGGCGATCGCCCGGCGGAACAGCCCACGCGCCAGCGGGGAGGCGACGAGGCACTCGACGCTCTTGCCGCCGGCCGACTCGCCGAAGATCGTGACGTTGCCGGGGTCGCCGCCGAACGCGCCGATCTCGTCGCGCACCCATTCGAGGGCGGCGATCTGGTCGCGGAGCCCGACGTTGCTCGGGCCGACGTCGGGCAGGTTGAGGAACCCGAGCACGCCGAGCCGGTAGTTGACCGCCACCACGACCACGTCGCCTCGCCGGGCGAGCGCGCTGCCGTCGTACATCGGCGACGAGCCGGTCCCGATGCGGAACGCGCCGCCGTGGATCCACACCAGCACGGGCTTGCCGGCGGCCCCGCCGGCGGGGGTGTAGACGTCGACCACCAGGCACGACTCGTCCATGGGCAGGTCGCCGGGCCCGAACAGCTCGCCGAAGACGTTCTGCTCCTGGCCCGGCATCCCCCCGGTCGGCTGCGGGCACGCCGGGCCCGACCGGGTCGCGTCGCGCACCCCGGACCACGGCTCGACCGGCACCGGCGCCGCGAACCTCCCTGCACCCGCGGTCGACGCCGCGTACGGCACGCCCCGGAAGGCTCGCACGCCGCCGACCTCGGTCCCTCGCAGCGTGCCCCCGCTGACCGTCACCTCGACCGCGCTCGCCATCGCCCCCTCCTCGCCTCGTGGATCCGACGCATCTTGTCGGTGACGAGACACGGCGCGCAACGTGTCGCACGTCGCGACCGAACGCTCGGCTGCTCAGGCGGGAGCGAACCGCAGCAGCGTGAGCTCGTCGTCCACGTCGTCGAAGACGGCCCGCACCGGCATGCCGACGCGCAGATCGGCCTCCTCGACGCCCTCGATCGAGCTCACCACCCGAGGTCCCTCGTCCAGCTCGACGACGACGGTGGTGAAGGGCACCTCGAGGAACCGGGGGTGCATGGCCCGGTACGTCGTCGTCCAGGAGAAGACCTCGCCCCGGCCCGACGACGGCGCCCACTCGAACGCGTCGCTCCCACACGCCGCGCACAGCTCGCGTGGCACGTGCCGGAACCGGCCGCAGTCGCGGCAGCGCTGGAACCGCACCTCGTGGGCCCGGAGCCAGCGGTAGTAGTCGCCGGTCAGGCCGACCAGCCTCGGCCGCGGCGGGCCGTCCGGCGCGCTCATCGGGCCGCCGCCGGGCGGGCGCCCGGCTGGCCCGGCACGGGCAGGTGCACGATCTCCGCGCTGGGCCGGCCGCCGTCGATGGTGAGCACCGCGACCCGGCCGGGCAGGTCGACCCGCAGGTGCGGGCTCGTGGGCGAACCCGGGTTGAGGAGCAGGACGCCGTCGCGCCACTCGAGGACCTCGCGGTGGCTGTCCCCGAAGATCCACACGTCGGGCGCGGGGTCGAGGCCGCACGCTCGCGCCAGGTCGGGGATCGGCGTCTGCTCCTCGCCGCGCCGAACCGGCAGGACGTGGGTGATCCCGACGCGCACGCCGGCCAGCTCGAGCAGGTGGACGTCGGCGAGCTGGTCGTCGACCGCCAGGTGCATGTCGTTGTTGCCCCGGGCGACCACCACCGGGGCGATGCCCTCCAGCCACTCGATGACCCGCCGCGACACGAGGTCGCCGGCGTGGAGCACGAGGTCGACGCCGGCGAAGGCGACCTCGACGGCGTCGCAGACGGCGTCGTTGAACGGCGGCATGTGGGTGTCGGCGATCACCCCGATGCGCATGCCGTCGGCCACGCCGCTTTGTAGCACCCACGGCGGTACGTTCGCCCGGTGCGCACCCGGTTCACCGACCTGGCCGGCGTCACCGTGCCGGTGATGCAGGGCGGCATGTCGAGCGTGGCCCGGGCGCCGCTGGTGGCGGCATCGTCGAGACCGCCGGCCGCAGCCCGGCACCGTTCGTGCCCGCCCTCCACGATGCCGGGATGATCGTGGTGCACAAGGCGACCCGGGTCCGCGACGTGGTGTCGGCCCAGCGCGCCGGCGCCGACGTGGTGTCGGCCCAGCGCGCCGGCGCCGACGCGGTGTGCCTGCTCGGCGGCGAGGCCGCCGGGCATCCGGGGCCCGACCAGGTCTCCTCGCTCGTCGCGGCCCGGCTCGCCGCCGCCGAGCTGGAGGTGCCGTGGCTGCTCGGCGGGGGGGTCGCCGACGGCGCCGGGCTCGCCGCCGACATCGCCCTCGGCGCCGACGGCGTCCTGCTCGGCACCCGCTTCGCCGCCACCCGCGAGGCGACCGCCCATCCCGCGGTGAAGCAGGCCCTGGTCGCAGCCGCCGCGACCGACACCGTGGTGGTGCTCGGCTCGGTGGGTGACCATGCCCGGGTGCTCGCCACCGACCGGGCCCGAGCGCTCGCCGCCGCCGAGCGCGCCGGCGCGCCCGCGGGTGAGCTCAACGACCGCTACGGGGACCACCTGTTCCGCACCGTGGTCGCCGGCGGCGATCTCGACGCCGGGGCCCTGGCCTGCGGGCAGGCGGTGGGCCTCGTCACCGACGTCCCCACCGTCGCCGAGCTCGTGGCCGCCATGGTCGCCGGCGCCGAGGAGGCCGCCGCTCGCCTCGACGGCGCGTGCTCCGCCCGCTGAGCTGCTCAGCCGGCGGAGGACTGGGCGGCGCGCAGGACCTCGAGGGCGCGATCGGCGTGGCGGTCCATGTCGATCTCGCTCTGGATCACCGCGAGGACGCGGCTGTCGGCGCCGATCACGAACGTGGCGCGCTTGTTGAACAGCGGGCCGAGCCGCTTGACCCCGAAGCGCGCCGCGATGGACCGGTCGGGGTCCGAAAGCAGCGGCATGCCGAGCCCGTGCCTGCTGTCGAAGCTGGCCTGGCGGTCGACGGAGTCGGCGGAGATGCCCACCGGCCTGGCGCCGACGGCGGCGAAGTCGCCGGCGAGGTCGCGGAAGTGGCACGACTCGGCGGTGCAGCCACGCGTCATCGCCCGGGGATAGAAGAACAGGACCACGGGCCCGTCGGCCAGCAGCTCGCCCAGCGTCACCTTCCGACCGTGCTGGTCGGCCGCCTCGAAGTCCGGGGCCTCGTCACCTTCGCGCATGGCGCCTCCTCTGGTTGCGCGGCACCGGTCCTCGGCGCCGGCTGGGTCAACCGGCCCGGCGCCTGTCGCCGGGGCCGTCGAGCGTGCGGGCGAGGTCATGGAGCTCGGACCGCAGCCGGACGGGGTCGGCGAGACCGCCGCCGACGCACGCAGCGAGCGCGGCCGGCACCCCGGCGACCCGGTCCTGGAGCGCGCGCCCGTCGGCGGTGAGCGCCACGAGCACCCGGCGCTCGTCGTCACGGTCGCGTCGGCGGCTGACGAAGCCGCCCGCCTCGAGCCGCTTCAGCAGCGGCGAGAGCGTGCCCGTGTCGAGGTGCAAGCGCCCGCCGAGCTCGCCGACGGCGACCGCCGCCGGCTGGCGCTCCCACAGGGCCAGCATCACCAAGTACTGCGGATAGGTGAGGCCGGCGTCGCTCAGCAGCCCGCGGTAGGTGCGCATGACGGCGTGGAAGGCCGAGTAGAGCGCGAAGCAGACCTGGTCGTCGAGGGCGAGCTGGGCGCGCCGGCGGGCCATGGGTACATCTCTAGCGCGCGATTCCATCGCGCACAACATGATGGTGTCGGCGAGGACGCGGGCCTGCGAGCAGGCGACGGCAGCGGTGCCGCGCGTAGGGTGCCGCGCCATGACCCGAGAACGGCGACCGGTCGGGCCAACGCGCCGCCGCCGGCGCGTCGCCGCCCGGTGAGGCCGGAGGCGAAGACGAGCGTGGGCGGTCGGATCGGGCGCGCCCAACAGGCGCTGTCCGGTCTCGTGGCGGTGGGCCGGACCGGGGTGCTGACACCGGTGCGGCCCGACCGCGCCGTGCAGCTCGTGCGCCGGGCGCGGGGCTGGGGCGTGAGCCCGGCGACGGGGTGCATCGCGTCGGCGGTCCGCCATCCCACCGGCATCGCCGTCCTCGACGACGGGGGCGCGGTCGACTGGCGCACGCTCGACGAGCGCACCAACGCCCAGGCCCGGGGCCTGGCGGCCGCCGGCGCGACCCCCGGCGAGCCCATCGGGGTGCTGTGCCGGAACGGGCGAGGGTTCGTGGAGGCGGTCCTCGCCGCGTCCAAGGTCGGTGCCGACGTCATCCTGCTGAACACGGGCTTCGCCCCGCCGCAGCTCGCCGAGGTCGCGGCGCGGGAGGGCGTCGGCGTCGTCGTGCACGACGAGGCGCTCGGAGGGCTGGTCGCCGCGTCCGGCGTGGCCGAGGGCCGGCGCGTCCTCGCCGACACCGCCGCCGAGGGCTCGCTCGACGCGCTCGCCCGTCGCCACGACGGCGCACCGCTGCGACCGCCGCCGCAACCGAGCACCGCGGTGATCCTGACCTCGGGTACGACCGGGACGCCCAAGGGCGCCCGCCGCCGGGTCCACCTCTCCCTCGGCGCCGACGGCCCGCTCGCCCTCGCCGCGCGGGTGCCCATCCGGGCCCGGCGCACCACGCTCGTCGCCGCTCCGCTCTTCCACGCCTGGGGCTTCGCCCACCTCGGCATCTGCCTGGCCATGTCCTCGCCGATGGTGCTGGCGCCGCGGTTCGATCCCGAGCGGGTGCTCGCCGACATCGAGCGCCACCGCGTCGACACGCTCGTCGTGGTGCCCGTCATGCTCCAGCGGCTGCTGGCGCTGCCCGAGGACGTCCGCTCCCGCTACGACACCTCGCCGCTGCGGCTGGTCGCCTCCTCGGGCTCGGCGCTGCCCAGCGGCCTGGCGACGCGCGTCATGGACGCGTTCGGCGACGTGCTCTACAGCCTGTACGGCTCGACCGAGGTGGCGTGGGCGGCGATCGCCGGTCCCGAGCACCTGCGGGCCGACCCGGCCACGGCCGGGCCCACGGTGGCCGAGGTGCGACTGCTCGACGCGGACGGCCGAGCGGTGGCGCCGGGCGAGACCGGGCGGGTCTTCGTGCGCAACCCGATGCTGTTCGAGGGCTACACCGGCGGTGGGACCAAGGAGGTCGTGGACGGGTTCATGAGCACCGGCGACGTCGGCCACCTCGACCATCGCGGCTGGCTGCACGTCGACGGCCGCGAGGACGACATGATCGTCTCCGGCGGCGAGAACGTGTTCCCCGAGGAGGTCGAGGGCGTGCTCGTGCAGCATCCCGACGTCGAGGACGCCGCGTGCGTCGGCGTGCCCGACGACGAGTTCGGCCAGCGCCTCGTGGCGTTCGTGGTTCCCCGCTCGGGGTCCTCGCCCGCGCCCGGCGACCTGCAGTCGTGGGTGCGCGACTCCCTCGCCCGCTACAAGATCCCGCGCTC
Organism: Acidimicrobiales bacterium; assembly: GCA_035540955.1. Lineage (GTDB taxonomy): Bacteria > Actinomycetota > Acidimicrobiia > Acidimicrobiales > CADCSY01 > DATLFP01. Next base: position 12,778 of record DATLFP010000061.1, on the reverse strand, counting down.
GGTCGAGCTCGTGGACGAGCTGCCCCGCACCACGACCGGCAAGGTGCTGCGTCGCGTCCTCACCGAGCGCGCCGGCGGCCCGCCCGGCTGATCGTCGCCGCGCCGGCTCAGCGTCGGAGCACCGCCATCGCGCCGTCGCCGAAGTCGCCCCAGCCGGTGACGACCGCCACCCGGGCGCCGTCGACCTGGCGGTCCCCAGCGCGGCCCCGGAGCTGGCGGACCGCCTCCACGACGTGGTTCATCCCGGCGACGTGGGCCTCGGACATGAGGCCGCCGTGGGTGTTCACCGGCAGCTTCTGGCCGATGCCGATCCCCTCCTCGAGCACGAAGCGGCCACCGTCGCCCCGGGCGCAGAAGCCGGCCTCCTCGAGCTGCTGGAGCACCTCGAAGGTGAAGCAGTCGTAGATCTCGGCCACGTCGACGTCCTCGGGCCCGATCCCGGCCATCTCGAACGCCTTCGGCGCGGCGTGGGTGAGCCCGACGGTGAACAGGTCGGACCGGTTGAAGATGTCGTCGGCCGGATACGGGTGCCCCTCGGCCACCCCGGCGAGGTACACCGGCGGCGGCCCGCCGTCGCCCGCCGCGGCCTCGGCCCGCTCGGCGGACGTGACGACCACCGCGGCGGCCCCGTCGGTCTCGAGGCAGCAGTCGAGCAGCCGGTACGGCGACGCGATCATCGGCGAGGCGAAGTAGTCGTCGAGGGTCATCGGCCGGCCGCGCATCACTGCGTTGGGGTTGTGCTGGGCGTGGGCCCGGAACGTGACCGAGATCGTGCCGAGGGCCTCGGGCGGCGTCCCGTAGGCCTCCATGTGGCGCCGGCACAGCAGCGCGTACCACTGGGGCGGGGCGTTGGCGCCGAAGGGGGTGTAGTGGTCGGCCAGGGTGCCGCCGATCGGCAGCCCGCCCCCGCCGAGGTCGGCGAGGTCGCGGGCCCGACGGCCCGAGTAGCCGTTCCAGCCCACCGGGACGAGCACGTGCTCGGCGATGCCCATGGCCACCGCCATCGCCGCCGACTGCAGCGACGCCACCGCGCTGGCGCCGCCCATGTGGACGCTCGCCGCGTAGCGGAGGTCCTCGATTCCGAGGTTGGCGGCGAGCTGCTCCGCCATGCCGCTGCCCATGGCCATGATCCCGTCGATGTCGCCCGGCACGAGGCCGGCGTCGGCGATAGCGGCTCGCGCACCGGCGAGGACAAGCCCGAGACCGCTCAAGCCCGACCCGGGGGCGCGGCAGTGCGCCGTCTCCCCGACACCGAGGATGCACGCCTGGTTCGCGAGCGACGGGCGGGTCATGCCGCTCATCGCCCGAGGATCTCGTCCTGGTGCTCGCCGAGCAGCGGCGCGCGGCGCCGGATGCGCCACGGCGACCGCGGCAGGTGGAACGGCGCCCCCGGGTAGGTGACCGAGCGCCCGAGCTCGGGGTGCTCGACGGGCACCGCGAAGCCCCGGTCGACGAAGTGGGGGTCGGCGAGGACCTCCTCGGGCGAGTAGATGATCCCGCAGGCGAGGCCCAGCGTCTGGGCCCCCACGAAGAAGTCGTAGGCGCCGACCTGGCTGGCGATGAACTGCACCGCCTCCCGGCCAGCGCCGAAGATCGCCATCGCCTCGGCGTCGTCGAAGATCTCGTGGATCTGCACGCCGCCCCGCTCCACGCCGAGCTGCAGGAGCACGTGGTCGTCGAAGCGCTCCCGCCCGCCGAGGTCGTCGAGCCAGCGCAGGAGGCCCTCGAGCTCGGCCGCCGACCGCGGCGGGACGCCGGTGTTGACCTGGCGGCCGTCGGCGCAGAGGGCATCGGTGTTGGCCGTGGGGCGGGTGGCGGCGTGGCGGGCGGTCTGGCGCTGCACCGTCGCTCGGGCCACGAGCCACTCGTAGCTGGCCGCCTCGGTCGTGACGTTGGCCGCCGCGTGCAGCGACGTGTCGACGTGCTGCCCCTCGCCGGTGACGTCGCGGACGACCAGCGCGGTCAGGGTGCCCATCACCGCGAACAGCGAGCCGGTGTGCCAGCCCTGGTTCCCGCCGCCCCGCACCGGGGGGATGCTGTGGTCGTCGTAGCCGCAGCTCCACACCGGGCCGCCGCCGGCGAGCACGGTGAGGTCGGTGGCCTGCTCGGCCGACCGCGGGTTGTCGCGGCCGAACGGAGTGAGCGAGGTCCACACCAGGCGCGGGTTCGCCGGTCGCAGGTCGCCGTGGTCGAGCCCGAGGCCAGCGAGCCGCCCCGGCGGCTCGGCCTCGAGCACGACGTCTGCGCCCGCCGCCAGCCGCGCGAACGCGGCCGCGCCGCCGGCGTCGTCGAGGTCGAGCACCACGCCCCGCTTGGAGGTGTGGTAGTGCCAGAACCACAGCGACCGCTCGGGGTCGCCGATGTCGCCGGCGAAGGGCCCGTAGCCACGGCTGCGGTGGCCGCCCGGGGGCTCCACGAGGACGACGTCGGCGCCGAGGTCGGCGAGCAGCTTGCCGGCGAACGCGGCGGCGTCGCTCGCCAGCTCGACGACGGTGACACCGTCGAGGGCACCGGGGGCGACGGTGGTTTCGTCGCTCATATCGCACCCGCCTCCCGGAGCCCGTCGACCTCCTCCTCCGAGAGGCCGAGGATGTCACCGAACACGATGTCGTTGTGCTCGCCGAGGCACGGACCGCCGCGGGAGATCTCCCAATCGGTGGCCGACAGGTGCACGGGCAGGCCGTCGACGCGCACGTCGCCCATCTCGGTGTGGTGCACCCAGGGCCACAGCCCCCACGCCTCGGTGCCGGGGTCGTGGTCGATGCGGTCCTCGGGGGTAGCGACGATCGAGGCGGGGACCCCGGCGGCCTGGAGCGCCGCCGCCACCTCGGCACGGTCTCGGGTCGAGGTCCACGCCGCGACGAGTCGGTCGAGCTCGTCCTGGACGGCGAGGCGCCCGGCCAGGGTGGCGAAGCGGTCGTCGGCCGCCCACGGCTCGCCCACGACCTCGGCCGCCGCCGCCCAGTCGGCGTCGTCCCGGCAGGCGATCGCCACCCAGCGGTCCTCGCCCGCCGCCGGGTAGATGCCATGCGGCGCCATGGCCGGCGAGTCGCTGTGGTTGCTGTCGGGCGCGCCGGGCCGGCGCAGGGGACGGCCGTTCACGGTGAAGTCGAGCATGGTCGGCCCGTTCAGCCACGCCCCGCCCTCGGTGCAGGCCATGTCGACCCACTGGCCCTCGCCGGTGCGGTTGCGGTGCAGCAGTGCGGCGAGGACGGCGATCGCCATGATGTTGCCGCCGTGGTGGTCCATGTAGCTGTAGCCCCAGCCGGCGGGGCCCATCCCGGGCAGGCCCGAGGAGAACGTGAGGCCTGACACCGCCTGCACGATCGGGCCCCACGTCTTGAACGTCCGGTACGGGCCGGTGGCGCCGAAGCCGGAGTTCGACACGTAGATGACGTCGGGCCGGATCTTCACCATCTCCTCGTACGGGAACCCCATCCGGGCCAGCACGCCGGCGGCGAAGTTCTCGGTGACGGCGTCGGAGATGGCGATGAGCCGGCGCACGAGGTCACGTCCCTCCTCGGTGCGGAGGTTGATCGTGCAGCCCAGCTTCTCGACGTTGTGGTTGTTGAACGCGCCGCTCAGGTTCACCCCCCGCCGCTCGTCGATGTAGGGGGGCATGCCCCGCAGGATGTCCCAGCGCCCCTGGCGGACCGGGTCCTCGATGCGGATCACCTGGGCGCCCATGGCGGCGAGGTACTTGGTGGCGCCGGCGCCGGCGAGCTGACCGGTGAAGTCGCAGATGCGCAGGTGCGACAGGCCCGTGCCCGCCATCAGCCCGCCACCGGCGTGCACATCAGCTCACCCACATGTCCTCCTGTCATGCTCCCCGCTCTCCTGCTCGTCACGCCGGCTCCCACTGGGGCAGCGCCCCGCCGCCCTCGAGCGGGTCGAACCGGGCCTGCATCGCCATGCCGATCTCGAGGTCGGGCTCCCCCGGCAGCGACCCTGCCAGCCGCACGCCCGGCTCGTCGTCGAGCTCGACGACCACGACGGTGTAGGGCGCCTCGAACGCGGGGTGGAGGGACTGGTGGATCGTGGTCCAGGTCCAGAGCCGGCCCCGCCCGGCGACGGTGCGCCAGCCGACCTCGAAGCTGCCGCAGCCCGAGCAGTAGGGCCGGGGAAGGTGCAGCACCGCCCGGCACGACGCGCACTCCCCCACCACGAGCCGCCCGTCGGCGGCGGCGTCGAAGAAGCCCCACGTGTCGGGGTCGCGCGCCGGGCGGATGCCGCGCATGGTCCGCTCGCTGCGCTCGCTCACGCCGCCCTCGTGAGGACCATCGCGCTCGTGGACGGCGGCGGCCCCGAGGTCACGAGGCAGACCTCGGCGCCCGGCACCGGCGAGGTCGACTCGCCCCGGAGCTGGCGCACGCCCTCCACCACGTGGTTCATGCCGTGGATGTAGGCCTCCGACAGGTTCCCGCCGGCGGTGTTGATCGGCAGCGCGCCGTCGAGCCCGATGGCGCCGCTGGCCGCGAACGGCCCGCCCTCGCCCTTGGCGCAGAAGCCGTAGTCCTCGAGCTGGATCAGCACCGTCGGGGTGAAGCAGTCGTAGATCTGGGCGACGTCGACCTCCGCGGGGCCGAACCCGGCCCGGCGCCACAGCTCCTCGCCCACCCACCGGCACGGCCAGGTCAGCGGGTCGTCGCGCACGAGCACGGCGCTGAGCATGCCGCCCTGGATGCCGGGACCCGATCCCTGGGCGACGGACCGGATCGACACCGGCGACCGGGCGCAGTCCGCGGCCCGCTCGGTGCTGGTGACGACGACCGCGCACGCGCCGTCGCTCACCAGGCAGCAGTCGAACAGCCCGAGCGGGGAGGAGATCGTCCGCCCGGCGAGGTACGTGTCGAGGTCGAGCGCCCGGTCGTGCATCTGGGCCGCAGGGTTGGCGTTGGCCCGCGCCCGGCACGTGAGCGCGATGGCGCCGAGCTGCTCCCGGGTGGTGCCGAAGTCGTGCATGTGTCGACGGGCGACCGCGGCATAGGTGCTCGCCGGCGCCAGCAGCCCGTAGGGAACGAAGTACTCCTCGTAGGTGCCGCGGCCGCCGGCGCCGCCACCGCCACCGCGTTGCATCGCGCTGCCGACCCCGCCGCCGGAGGCCCAGGCGATCGAGCGGGGGCACAGCACGGTCGTGGCTTCGCCGCTCACGATGGCGGCGACCGCGTGTGCCACCTGACCGCACGGGGCGGCGCCGCCGGGCCCGGTCACACCCCAGTAGGTGAGGTTGCGCACGCCGAGGGCCTCGGCCAGCGCGGCGTGGCCCACCGCGTCCATGTCGCAGCGCACGATCCCGTCGACCTCGGCCGGGTCGATGCCGGCATCGCTCAGCGCCGCCACCGACGCTTCGACCGCGAGGCGCAGCTCGCTGCGACCGGCGTCGCGCGAGAACTCGGTCGCGCCGATGCCCACGATCGCGCAGCGATCACGCGCCGACCACACCTGCCTGCCCCCCGTCCGCCCCCCTCGGGGCTGTCTCGCCGTTCCAAGGCACGGTACAGTCGGCGTCTCGTGTCGCGCCACGCGCGACGGTCTCTCCGGGGGATGCCATGACCGCAGCGATGCCGGTGATCGACACCGACACCCACATCACCGAGCCGCGCGACACCTGGACGGCTCGGATGTCGAAGCAGCGCTGGGGCGACATGATCCCTCACGTCGTGTTCGACGAGAAGGCCCAGGAAGAGGTCTGGTACCTGGGCGACAGGCGGCTGGTTCCGGCGTGCATGACCGCCCAGGCCGGGTGGCACGAGAAGTTCCCCTCCCACCCCAAGACCTACGCGCAGGCGCACCCCGCCGCGTTCGAGGCCAAGGCCCGCATCGAGCTGATGGACGGGCTCGGCATCTGGGCCCAGGCGCTGTACCCGAACGTCGGCGGGTTCGGGTCCCAGGTCTGGAAGACGCTCGAGCCCCAGGAGCTCGCCTTCGACTGCGTGCGGGCCTACAACGACATGCTCTTCGACTGGACGTCGGTCGACCCCCGGCGGTTCATCCCGATCTGCGCGGTGCCGTTCTGGAACGTCGAGGAGTCGGTGAAGGAGATCGATCGGGTGGCGTCACTCGGCGCCAAGGGGATCATCGTGTCCGGCGCGCCCCAGGTGCACGGGCTGCCGATCCTCGGCGACCGCCAGTGGGACCCGCTGTGGGCAGCGGCGGAGGCGGCGGGACTGCCGATCAGCTTCCACGTCGGCTCCGGCGACATGAGCTCGCAGTTCTCCCGGGAGCGCATCGCGACCGAGGGCTTCGGGGTCACCTACGCCCGGGCGTCGACATCACTGTTCTTCGACACCGCCATCCAGCTGACCGACCTGCTGTTCTCGGGCGTCCTGCCCCGCTTCCCCGGGCTGCGCTTCGTGTCGGTGGAGAGCGGTATCGGCTGGATCCCGTTCCTGCTCGAGGCCGCCGACTACCACTTCCTCGAGGGAGACGTGCGCAAGGAGCGGCCCGAGTTCGAGGAGCTGCCGAGCTACTACTACTACCGCCAGGTGTACGCGAACTACTGGTTCGAGAAGGTCGCGCCGCTCAAGCTCCTCGACGAGGTGGGCCACGACCGCATCCTGTTCGAGACCGACTTCCCGCACCCCACGTGCCTGCAGGAGGACCGGGTCCGCGACGCCATCGCCTTCGTGCACACCCTCCCCGAGGACCTGCGGCGACAGATCCTGTGGGAGAACGCGGCAACGCTCTACAACATCGACCCGGCCGAGATCCCGGGCGCGCTCGCCCCCGCGTAAGCGCATGACCGCGTCGGCCGTGGCGCTCGTCCGGGCGCCGGGCGGCTGGCTGCGCGCCTCGGCACCGGGCGAGCGGTTCGCGTCGCTGTTCGGGCGGGACGCGTGCATCGCCGCCCTCCAGGTGCTGCCCGCCGACCCCTCGGTCGCCGAGGCCACGCTCGCCGAGCTCGGCCGCCACCTCGGCACCCGCGTCGAGCCCGAGCGGGAGGAGGAGCCCGGGCGCGTGCCGCACGAGGTCCGCACCACGGACCTCGACGCCTACGTGGCCTACGGCTGGCCCGTCGACGACCGGGGGCTCCGCTACTACGGCTCGGTCGACGCCGGGCTGTGGTACCTGCTGCTGTACGCCGCGGTCGCCCGCGCCGGTGGCGACGCCGCCCGCCACCGCCGCGCCGCGACCGAGGTGCTGGGCTGGCTCCGGGCGAAGCCGTCGCCGCTCACCTACCGTCGGCGCGCGACCTCGGGCGGCCTCGCCCACCAGTGGTGGCGCGACGTCGCCGCCGACCTCGTGGGGCGGTCGACCCACGGCGACGTCGGCGACGACGGCCGCCACCTCACCGGCACCGTCGGCATCGCCGCGGTGCAGGCGCTGGCGTGGCGGGCACTGTGCGATGCGGCCGAGGTGCTCGACCCCTCTGCTGCCGGCGATGCCGAGGCGGCGCGCGCCGCGTTCGTCGAGCACTACGTGGTCGACGGCGCCCTGGTCACCTCCCGTGACGACCGGGGCGTGCACCGCCGCCCCACCGGCGACTCGGCCTTCGTGCTGTGGACCGGCGTCCTCCCGCCCGCACTCGCCGAGCCCGCCAGCGCCGATCTCTTGGCTCCGGCGTCGACCACCGACTTCGGGCTGCGGTCGCTCCCCGCCGACCACCGCGGGTTCCGCCCCGACGGCTACCACACCGGCGCGGTGTGGCCGTTCCTGTCGTGGTTCGCGTGGGGCGGCCTGCGCGAAGAGCGCCCGGACGATGCCGCCCGGCTCCGCGACGGCACCCTGCGGGCGCTCGGCGCGATCGAGTGCTTCGCCGAGCTCTACGGCGTCGACGCCGGCGGACCGCTCCTCCTCCCGGAGGCGTGCCGGACCATGGCGGTCACCGCCGGCGCGGTCACCGCCTGGCACCACGGCTGGGACGGCCGCAGCTGGCTCGGCTGAGCGCCGTGTTCGGCCGGGGCGCCGGCGTCGTACGACCGAACCGCGGCCGGTGCCGGCTCCGCCGCCCGAAGCTCGGTGGCTACCAGATCGCCACCGGTCTCGGACCACGATGGCCTCGGAGCCGGTCGTCCTTGGTGACGAGCCTCCAGTCGTGCTCGACAGCGGTGGCGTAGATCAAGCGGTCGGCGGGGTCGCCGGGGAACGACGCGGGGAGCGCGACGGCGGCGGCGGCGACCGCCGGGGTCGTGCCGACGGTGCGCACCTCCTCCGCGAGCTGCTCCAGCCACGCCCGCACGGGCAGCGAGACGCGGATCCGGTCGTGCGCGGCTAGCCACGCGAGCTCGAACCAGGTGATCGACGCCACCGCCAGCTCGTCCGCCGTCTCGAGCGCGCGGCGCGCCGGGCGACTGAGCTTGGTGGGCTCCGCCGACCACCAGTGCACCACGTGGGAGTCCAGGAGGACCGCGGTCATCCCACGTGCCACGGCGCGCCGGTGGTGAAGAGCTCGTCGTCGTCGGCCACGCCGATCGCCATGCCGTCGAGCTTGCCCTTCAAGGAGTGCGGTCCGTGCGCGGGGACCAAGCGCGCCACGGTTCGCCCGTGCTTGGTGATCTCGATGGTCTCGCCGTCGGCGACCTCGTCGAGCAACGCGAGGACTCGCGCCTTGACCTCCGTGGCGGTCATCTGCCTGCCCATGCGGTCATTGTACCGGGCACCTGCGTCCGGGATGCTCGAGGGCCGGGCCCCGGCGCGGCGCGGCGCGGCCGCGGCCGCCGCGCTCAGCCCAGGTTGGGCCCGGCGAGCAGGCCGCCGTCGACGGTGAGCTCGGCGCCGGTGCAGTACGCGCTGTCGTCGCCGGCGAGGAACAGCGCGACGCGGGCGATGTCCTCGGGCGTGCCGATGCGGCCGAGCGGCACCCTGCTCATGATGCCGGTGCCGTCGACGGTGGCTTCACCCACGCGCAGCTCGCGGATCATCGGCGTGTCCACCCCGCCGGGATGGATCGAGTTCACCCGGATGCCGCGGGGCCCGAGCTCGAGGGCGGCGACCTTGGTCATGCCGCGCACCGCGAACTTCGAGGCCACGTAGCTCACGGCGCCGGCCATGCCGACGAGGCCGTCGATGGAGGAGATGTTCACGATCGAGCCCCTGCCGGCCGCGGTCATGGCCGGGATCACGGCGCGCATGCCGAGGAACACCCCCAGCTGGTTGACCTCGATGAGGGCCATGTAGTCCTCGGGCGTGGTGTCCTCGATCGAGGACAGCCGGAACACCCCGGCGTTGTTCACCAGCACGTCGAGGCCGCCGAGCTCGCCGGTGGCGACGTCGGCCGCCGCCGCCCAGTCCTCGGGGCAGCGCACATCGAGGTGCACGTACCGGGCCCGGTCGCCGAGGTCGGCGACCAGCGCCTCGCCCTCGGCGTCGAGGACGTCGCCGATCACCACGGCGGCACCCTCCGCCTCGAACAGCCGCGCCTCGGCCGCGCCCTGGCCCCGCGCCCCGCCCGAGATCAGCGCCACGCGGCCCGCCAGCCGGTCCCCCGTCACCATCGTCGCCTCCCAACCGCTCGACCTACATGTCGTGGAACGGCGCGTGCCCTGTCCTCGGTGTGCGACGATGATTGTGACACACGAAGCGATCTGTCGCATCGCTCGACGAAGGGGGGTCGCATGCACCGACCGCTGCTCAGGGTCGTCGCCGCCACGACGGCCATCACGCTGCTCGCCGCCGCCTGCGGCGCCGAGGACGAGGACGACGCCGGCGGCGGCGGGCTCGACGGCACCGAGGAGACCACCACCACCGAGGCGGCCGCAGTCGGCGATCTCGACCGGATCCCCGAGGACACCACCGGCGTCACCGAGACGTCGGTGCGCATCGGCATCCACGCCCCGCTCATGCTCGGCGGGCTCGACCTCGACAGCATCCTCGGGCTCGGCAAGCTCAGCCGCGCGTACTGGGACATGGTGAACGACGCCGGCGGGATCAACGGCCGCACCGTGGAGGTCGAGCTCATCAACGATGGCTACACCGTGGACACCGCCCTCCAGGCGTGCCGGGACATGATCCAGAAGGACGTGCTGTTCATCTCCGGCACCGGCGGAGCCGACCAGATCGTGGCCTGCGCCCAGCTCGCGCTGGGCGAGCAGATGCCGTACCTGAGCCTCGGCGTCAGCGAGGCGGGGCTCGTCGACCAGGACGGCTACCGAGCCCTCACCGCCACCTACGAGCAGTCGAGCCGCCTGCTCGCCCACTACATCGCCGGCGAGCTCGACGGGGCGGGCAAGAAGCTGGCGATGATCCGCTTCAACAGCCCCAACGCCGACGGCGCCCACCAGGCCTTCGTCGACGAGCTGGGCGCCGCCGGGCTCGACCCGCTCGTCGTCGACGACGCCGTCGACAAGCAGGGCAACGCCAACGAGCTCACCTCCGAGTGCCTGAAGCTGAAGCAGGCCGCGGCCGACATCGTCTACATCATCGCCGCCCCCACGGTGTCGACGATGCTGGCCCGCTCGTGCGCGTCCCAGGCCTACACGCCCCAGTACGTGACGGTGCCCAACACCCTGGCGTGCGCCGTCGAGCCACCGCTGGGCGCCCAGGAGCTCGACGGGTGCATCGCCCTGTCGGGCGCGCGGAGCCCCGACGACACCGACAACGAGCTGACCCAGCAGGCCCACAGCACCTGGGAGGCCGCCTATCCCGGCGAGAAGTTCCCCAACGACGGCGAGACGTTCTGGGGCTACTTCGACGTCCTCCGGGAAGCGCTCGACCAGGCCGGCGACGACCTGAACCGGCGCTCGTTCCTCACCGCCCTCAGCGCGCTCGACTACGACAACGGCCTGTTCAACCCGATCCGCTTCGAGGGCACGAAGGTGAACCAGGGCGGGGTGGTGGTGCTGCGGGCCAATTTCGCCATCGAGGGCTTCGACACCATCGTGCCCGAGTGGACCACGAAGTTCTGAGCCGCCGGCCCCGGCGGGCGGGGCGGGGGCCGGCGTGCAGGACTTCCTGACCTTCTTCGTCGCCGGCCTCGCCGGCGGGTCGTCCTATGCCCTGCTCGCGCTCGGCCTCGTCCTGGTCAACAAGTCCTCCCGGATCCTGAACTTCGCCCAGGGCGAGATCGGCGCCATGGCGACCTTCGTCGTCGCCAGCCTGGCCGTGGCCCACGGGTGGGCGTGGCTGCCGGCGATCGCCGTCGGCCTCGCCGTCGGGGCGGCGATCTCGGTGGCGACCTCGCTCGTGCTGCTCCAGCGCGGCGCCGGGGGCCGCCTGCCGCCACTGGTCGGGACCGTCGCGCTGCTCGGGTTGCTGGTCATCGTCGAGAACCGCTGGTTCGGGGGCGCCCGCCCGTTCCCGAGCCCCATCCACGGCGGCGGCGTCGAGGTGGCGGGGGTGGTGATCACCCCCACCCGGCTGCTGATCATCGGCTCGGTGGCGGTGACCTGCGTGCTGCTGTGGCTGCTGGTGGAACGGACCCGCGTCGGCCTCGCCCTGCGGGCCGGGGCCGACAACCGCGACGCCGCCGTGGTGATCGGGATCCAGGCCCGGCGGGTGCAGGCGGTGGCGTGGCTGCTGGCCGGGGTCCTCGGCGTGCTCGCCGGGCTGTTCCTCGGCTGGACCAACCAGTCGATCGCCCCCGGCTTCCTCACCGCCGCCCTACCCCGCGCCTTCACCGGCGCCATCCTCGGCGGCATGACCAGCCTCCCGGGGGCGGTCGTGGGGGGCCTGGTGGTGGGCGTGGCCGAGAGCCTCACCCGGTGGCAGTGGGGCCAGACGCCGGGCTCGGCTGAGCTGGTCGTGTTCGCCATCCTGTTCCTCACCCTGCTGCTGCGGCCCCAGGGCCTGTTCGGGCGCCGGGCCTCGGCGCTGTCGACGGAGGCGACCGAGTCCCTGGTCACCCTCCGCGGGCTGGTCCGGGTGCCGCCGGCGGCGGGCCGGGCCCTCGCCCGGCGGGGGGCGCCGGCGGTGGTCATCGCCGTGGTCGCCGCGCTCGCCGCCACCGTCCCCAACGCGCCGACCGCCTACAAGCTGTCCTCCATCCCGGTGCTCGGGCTCCTGGCGCTCAGCCTCAACTCGCTCACCGCGGCGACGGGCCAGCTCTCCCTCGGCCACGTCGGCCTGTACGGGCTCGGCGCGTTCATGTGCGGGGTGGCAGTCACCACCTGGGAGCTGCCGAGCCCGCTCGGCCTGGTGGTCGCCATGGCGGTGACCGGCGCCGTGTCGTTCCTGCTCGGGCTGGTGGCACTGCGGATCCGCGGCCTGTACCTGGCCGTCCTCACCCTGTCCTTCGCCGTGCTGCTCGAGGCGTTCGTGTTCCCGCGACCGGCGTTCTCCCGCGGCGGCGCCGGCCTCCGGGTCCCCCGCCCGGAGTGGTTCGGCATCGACTTCGGCGATGACCGTGCCTTCCTCGTGCTGTGCGTGGTCGCGGTCGGGATCGTGTGGTGGCTCGACCGGTGGGTGCTCGGCTCGCCGCTCGGCCGGGCCATGCTCGCCGTGCGCCAGAACGAGACCGCGGCCGCGGCCCGGGGCATCCACGCCCCGAGCGTGAAGGTGATCTGCTTCGTGCTGTCGGGCATCGGGGCCGGGCTCGCCGGGGCGCTCTACGCCTGGCGCCAGGGCATCGTGGTGGCCACGTCGTTCCCGGTCAGCGCGTCCTTCACCCTGATCCTGTACGTCGTCCTGGGAGGGATCGGCTCCCGCATCGGGGTCTTCGCCATCACCGCCGTGTTCGCGTGGACGAGCACGTGGTCGACTGGCGGCGACGTGCTCGAGTGGCTGACGATCGTCGGCTCGGCGCTCATCATCCTCCAGATCGGCCAGCACCCCGAGGGGCTGGCCGGCATCAACCGGGCGCTGCTGGCCGGGCTTCGACGGCGGGCCCGGCCCCAGGCCGAGC
>DATLFP010000060.1:0-16713 GCA_035540955.1 Acidimicrobiales bacterium | reverse complement strand
GATGCGGTTCGACCCGCCCGCCGACGACGACCGGCTTGCGGCGCCGGCGCTCCGGCGGTTGCGCCGCGGGAGGCGGCGGCGAGGCGGGGGCGGGCGTGGTGTCGCCGGTCCGGCGGGCGCGGGCCTCGGCGATCAGCCGCTCACGCCGCTGCGCGGGAGTCTCACCCTCACTCTTGTGTCGAGGGTTACGGCACCGGTAGCCGAGCGACACGCACGTGTCGAAGTTCCCGGCCCGGCACGGCGTCGACCAGCCCGCCTTCTCGTCCACCACGACCGGGCGGTCGTCGACGGCGGTCACGCCACCACCGCCGGCGCCGGCGGGCGAGACGAGGCGGGGCGGACGCCGGCGGCGACCAGCTGAGCGGCGAGCCGATCGCACTCCTCCTCGAGCTCGACAACCCGGTCCCGCCACCGCGCGCCGTCGCAGCCGCACGGCACCCGCCGCACCATCACCGTGTGGCGGGCCTCGACCGTCGACGCCACGATCACCGGCACGAAGAACGGCATGCACGCCAGGCCGGCGACGTCGCAGTCGTCGACGATCGGGACGGCGTCGACGACGGCGCGGCCGCTGGTGGCGAGCATCAGCGCATCCCCACCATCGGGCCGCACGTCGGCCACGCGTTGGGCTGGGGGTTCAGGTACGGGTCGCTCGAGCCAGGGACGCCGTTCAGGACCCGCTCGGCGACGACAATCTGCTGGTCGGGGGTGGCGTCGGCCGCGGAGTCGGGCCAGCCGACGAGCTCGTAGGGCTTGCCCTTCGCGACGTAGTCGTCCCACGTCGAGATCGCGAACTGGAGGCCGCCCTCGTGCACGCTGTCGCGGATGTGCCAGCGGGCCGAGCCCTCGACGAACGTGACGGATCCATCGGGGTGGCGGACCCATTCGCCGGACTCGCAGTCAGCTAGACGCCACCAGGAGAACGTGCGTTGCTCGGCGGCAGCGGGCGGCGGTGTGGCCGTGGCCGGCGCCACCGTGGTGGCCACGGTCGTGGTGGTCGCCACGGTGGTAGTGGTCGTCGGCTGCGACGAGGGTGGCGTGGTCGAGGCGGTGGCCGCCTTCTCCACGGCGGCGCCGGCGTCGACCGCTGCGGGCGGCGGAGGTGGCGTGTCGCCGTGGATGGCGACGTCGAGGACGAGCGCGGCGGCGAACACGAACACGGCGAACGCGCCGGCGATCAGCGCGAAGGCGGCGGCTCGAGACATCGACGTCGGGTCCGGCACGACGCGGGGCGGGCGCGGCGCGGTCACTCGCTCCCCCACCACAGGTCACCGGTGTGGACGTCGACGCGGTAGCCGTGGCGGAGCCGCCACCGGTCGTTCCGCCACCGCCGCCACCGGCCAGCGACGCTCCTGAGGGCGCTCACAGCCGGCCTGCCGCGTCGAGGACGTCGTCGACGTAGAGGCGCCGGTTCGACCCGGGCTTGGACGTGGCGGCGTCCGGGCGTGCCTCAGGGACCAGATCCCGGCCCTCCAGCGCCCGGTCGGCGAGGTCGGCGGGGAGCGGGCCGGTCTGGGCGAGCGCGGCGAGCACCGCCGTGGCCGTCTCCCGGAGCAGGTCGCTGCTGCGGGCTGCCGTGTACGTGTCGGCGGCCATCGCCTGGTCGCGTTCGGCGCGGAACGTCGACGTGGCCACCGCCAACGCCGAGTTCAGCTCGTAGGGGTCCGGGTGGCCGGCCACGAGCGCGTCAGCGAGCGCCCGCTTCGCCGCCTCGAACGCGTCGGCCTTCGGGCGGCTCTTCGTCGCCTTCACCAGGGCGTCGCGGGCAGCGACGAACGCCGCCCACTCCGCCTCGGCCACCACCGGCCGGTCATCCCCGCCGACGTCGGCGAGAGCGTCGGCGAGCGCGTCGGCGCTGTCGGCGAGGACCTGGTCGAGGCACTCGGTCACCGGGTTGCCGTCGGCCTCGACGTCGGCGAGGACGTGGCCGGGGTTGCTGCACACGACGTGGCGGCCGCCGTAGCTGGCGGCGTGGGGGACGGCGCCCCTGCAGGCCGGGTCGCCGGTGCAGAGCGGCGCCCACACCGCCTCGGTGTCGGGGTCGGCGGCGCCCTTGCGGAGCTTGCCGTCGTCATGCGTGGGGCCGTCCAGGGCGGGCTGGTCGCGCCAGGCGGGCCAGGCGTGATCGAGGGCGTCGACGACGGCGGGGGCTTCGGTGTGGTGGGCGTCGCCGATGAACCCGCAGTCGCAGCGGGCCCGGTACCAGAGGCCGCCCGGCTCCGCATCGTCGTCGTAGTCGCGTGTGTCGACGGAGTCGACGACAAGCAGTCCGTGCGGGCCCTCGTCGTCGAGGCCCGCAGGCGACGGCGTCCAGCCGGCGTATCGGGCCGTGTAGGCGGTCGCCCAGAAGTAGTCCGAGGACGGTGTCGGGCCCGGCGCCGGTTCGGTGTCGGCGTAGCGGGCCTGGTGCGCGTCACAGGCGGGGCACGAGTGATCCGCCGTCCACGAACCGCGCTGGCTGCGGTCGGGGGCGACGGTGACGTCGAGCGCGGCGATCACGTCGGGGAGGCGCAAGTACTCCGGCATGTCGCGGTTGTCGATCGAGTGGCGCAACACCTGCCGCAGGTCGACGTCGCCGAGCGGGACGCCAGCAGCGGCGAGGACGTCGCGCAGCTGGGCCTGGCCGGCGTCGTGGGCGTCGGCGTCGCCGTGCCGGCCGCCGACGCCCTGGGCGATGCGGACCTGGTAGGCGAGATCGATGGCGTGGAGGTCGTACGCCAACCGCTCCCGGGCGTCGGCGTCGTCGGCCAGGGGCGAGACGATGGCGGCGAGCACGCCGCCCTTCGCCGCCTCCAGCACGGCGAACTGCGCGGCGTACTTCTTCGACTTGCGTCCGGGGCCGTCCCGCAACGCCGCAGCCTCAGCGAGCATCCGCTTGACGGCGGCGTCCAGGCGGCGGGCGGCGAGACCCTCGTAGACGTCGTTGTCGCCGGCAGGCTCTTCGACAGCGGCGGGCGCGTCGCTCTCGCCGGTCCGGGCGGGGAGGTCGAGATCGACGCCGTCGAGGATCGCCTGCTCGGCTGCGGTCGGCGTGTAGCCGCCGGCGACGAGCATGGTCAGGTGGTTGCGGGCGCCGCGGCGAGTCGCTTCGTCGACGTCGGCCGGGTCGACGCCGACGCAGGACTGCAGCTGCGCCTCGCCGATCGACCACGCCACCGCCGTGGCGAAGCGCGCCAGGTTGCCGTCGTCGGGATCGTGGACGTAGGAGCGGAGAGCTTCGTCCATGCCGGTGACTCCGGTGACGCCGAGCGCGTCGGCGCCGATCACCTCGACCAGGGGGTCGGCCATCTGCGAGAGGAAGCCGTCGTCGGCGATCTGGTGGACGAGGAGGGCGAGCGCGTAAGTCTTGGACCGGATCCGCTTCACGACCGCCTGGGCCGTGCCGAGCCGGGCGTCGTAGGCGGCCTCGCAGTCGATCTGCGCGGTGCGGCGGGCGGCGCGCACCGCAGCGTCGCGCTGCTGTTCGGGGGACACGGCGGCGCGGGCGGCGGCAGCCTTCTCGGCCTCGGCGATCTCGTCCTGGGTGAGGACGTCATCGGGGCTCATGCTGTCCGGGTCGACGTCAGGGTCGGCGCCGCCGGCCGGCAGCCTGCACACGTCCCTGCTCGTGCCGTCGACGTCGACGTCGTCGGTGACGGTGGTCGTCGGCCGGTGGGTGTCGGGGGCGGTGCAGACGAAGATGACCTCGCCGAGGCGGGACACGACGGCGGCGTGGCAGTCGAGGCGGTCGTGGCCGTCGAGCGGGTCGCCGACCTCGGCGGCGAGATTGCGGATCGACTCCCAGCCGGCGTCGCCGGTCACGTCACGCAGGCCCGACGCGGCGACGATCGCCTCGCCCTTGGCCACGTCCCGCAGCCGGGCCGCGTCCTTGACCAGCCGCGTCAGGTCGACGTCGAGCTGGGGGCGGCGTGCCGGGTCGGCGGCGGCGTCGATCACCTCGTGCACGTGCGCGAGGACGGCGTCGCCGACCTCGGGCAGGAACCCGGCGATCTCGGCCAGCTGCTCCGCCTGGCGGACCTTCAGGTCGCCCGCCCGGTAGAGGCGCTCCACGCAGGTGCGGGTGTCCTCAGGAAGGTGAGCGAACCGGTCGACGACCTGCAGGCGGCGAGAGATCACCGGCTGGGACCAGCGGCCGCCGAGCAGGTCGGCGATCGACTCCTGGGTGTGGCCGACATCGCGGAGATCGGCGAAACGGCGGCCCTGGTCCAGCTCGTGGAGGTCGGTGCGGGCCAGGTTCGCGATGGTCGACGCCTCCACCCACTGGCGGCGCTCGCCGTAGGCGGCGTGCACCAACGCCGGCACCACCTCGAGACCCACGATCCGGGCGGCGCGCCACCGGCACTCGCCGTCCACGATCCCGAACTCGACGTCGTCGCGGACGACCTGGCCATGCGCGGCGCCATCGAGGACCGTCACGTCGGCGTCGCCGATCGCGCACACCAACAGCGGGAACAACACGCCGTGCTCGCGGACGCTGGACACCAACGCCAGCACCTCGGGGCTGTCGTCGGTCAACGGCCGGTTCGTCGGATCCGGCACAAGCCGATCCAGCCGCACCGACACCAGATCCGTCGCGCTCTCGACACGCTCAGCAACCGACATCACACGCTCCTTGTTGAGAGACCTGAGAGGGGGCGGCGGTCGAGCACGACATCCCGGTGGGTCCCGCCACCGAGATGTCTCGCCGTGGCAGCACACGCGCGCGGGGGAACACCCGCTGCTGCACCACGCCGGAGTAGAACGACGCATCCAGCTGCTCGACCGCCGACCACTCCCCGCCCGCACGCGCACGGACCAGCCGTTGGCGCGCTGCGCGCGGGCGGAGAGAGGACAGCCCTCGAACCGACGTGGCCGGCAGCCGCCCCCAGACGAGACGGCTGCCGGCCACGACCAACAGCGACGACGCGCGGCATCACCGACCGGAGGGTGCGCGCACAATCACGAGAAGATGCCCGCCGGTGTTGACGCACCGACGGGCGATCGACCACAACCCACTGGAGGAAGCCGTGGCCGAAAGCAGCGACGCCGAGCAGGAACGCATCGCCGAGACGATCACGCTGGCGATGCTGGAGCTCGACGACATGATCACCGACACCCAGGGCTCGATCGCCAAGGTGCGAGACATCCGAGCCGCCAGCGCGGCCAGCATCGCGTGGACGGCCACGCTGGTCGGCGCCTACCGCGACTGGGCGCACCACGCCCGGGCGATGGCCGCCGTGCACGCCGTCCTCGCCGACGAGCTCGAGCAGCTGATCGCCGATCACGACAGCTCCTGACCGGCCAGCACGCGGCCGGTCTCCCCGACGAGCGCCGTGAGGCGGCGCTGCACCACGGCCGCCTTCGCCGACGCCCGCCGATACGACGCCAGCAGCTCCCACGCGGCCTCCTCGAGGTCGGGCCGCGGGCACCGGCACGGGTTCGAGAAGCACCGCCAGCAATGCCCCCACCGCGACACGTCGAAGGTCTGCGGGCCGGCCAGCGTCGCCGGCCGGATGTGTCCCCGGTCGGCTGACGGAAGCGGGCGGAGTAGGGGCTTGCCGTTGCCGGCCAGCCCGCAGACCCTCGACACGCCATCGAACAGGCGTGCTGTAACTACGGTCCTGTCATTTCGAATCGGGCCCAAGAAGAGGCCCTCCGCAGAGGGCCTGCTTCCTGCCGTATGGCAGCACCGTCTCATGGCGCCGCTCCCACGGGCTCAACGACGGCGGACGACGACGAAGTCCCCAAGCGCGCGTTCTCCAGCCCCACCCGGGCGGTACCGCACACAACCCCGTCACCCGCCGACACCTCGTCGTCGAGCTCGTCGACGACGTGCACCAAGACGTCGCCGTCGCCGCTGCTGACGACCTCGACCACGAGGCCCGCCGGCACCGGCCGGTCCCGGCCAGCACCGACACGCCACGCCCAGCACGCCAGGTTCAGCAGGCGCCACAGCTCCATCACTTGCGGCCCCGCGACCGAACAAACTTGGCCAGACACGACCAGGAGCAGAAGTCGAACCGCTGGTGAAACGGCTGAGCCTCTCGATCAGTGAACTCCAAGTAGATCCAGTCCTCGGGGTGGCCCAGAGCTCCGCTCAATCGCATGCGCGACCGAGGCGCCTCAAGGACGATGGACGTGCCGCACACGTCGCACTTCATGCCGTCGCCTCTCACGACGCTCCCGTCTCGTCGATGATCCGCACCGGCGAGGACCGGCGCGCGACGAAGTCGTCCAGGGCCGTGTGGAACACCTGGCCGCGCACGCCGCCCGGCACCGCCGGGTCGAGCCACTCAGCCACGAACCGCTGTTTGCCGGCGCCGTCAGGGCGGGACTGGACCGTCACCACGAACTCTTCGCCCACCGGCCGCGCGCTCACGCCGGCTCCGCCACAGCACGCTCGCCAGCGGCGAGATCCGGGAAGCAGGCGGCGCCGGCGCCGGCGAACAGGCGGCGGCCATGGTCGGTCACCATCACCTCGAGCGCACCGTCAGCCTCCGGCTCGAGCGCGGCGACGGCCGGGCCCAGGTGGCGGTCGCACACGCCGACCCGCCGCGCGCCCACACGCCATCTCGACACCACCAGGACAGCCGCCGGGATCCCGTCGCACTGCATCGCCCGGTCCACGCCGAGGACCCAGTGGAACCCGCACCGGCCGCTCACGATGCGCGCCTCGCAGCCCGCTCAGCCGGCGCGCCGCCGGCGGTGAAGAAGCCCGACGCGCGCAGCAGGTCGGCCGCGGCGGCCGGCACTCCCGGCGCCTGGTCGACGACGGCCGCCACGGCCTCGTCGAGGTCGGCGGTCATCGCCCGCGCCTCGGCGGCCGTCACGACGCCGGTCCCGGCCATCAGACGGCCACCGGCCGGGGCACGGTGCCGGTCCCCCGGCACTGCGAGCACTGCTCTTCGCCGTCGAGGATCCGGCCGATCGACTCGATCGGCTGGCCCAGGACGCTGGCGAGGATCGTCAGGGTCTCCGGGGACGGCTGGCGGCGGCCGCGCTCGAGCATGGCGATCGTGGACTCGCTGATGGGCGAACCGACCTGCCGGGTGGCCAGTGACAGCTCAGCTTGGGAGAGGCGCTGGGTCTTCCGGGCGTGGGCGAGAGCGCCTGGGTACAGGATCGCTGCGCCGTGCCGAGTCGGAGAGTGGTCCTCCACGGCGCCCATCGTAAGCCCTAAGTGTGTGAGTGTCTACGATCATTTTTGGGTGACTGATCGAGGGATGACAGCTCGCCGTGTAGCCGGGTATCTAGGGCCTGTGGGGAGTGACAGCGGTGTAAGAACACACAGGACAAACCACGACCGTACGAAATCGTAACAACGGCGACTCGCCCTCACACACTCTCGCAGGTACGAAGCCTTGTGAATGGGCTTGGACGTGCAGGCGCTGGGCGCTCGGGTGAAGTCGCTGCGTGAGGAGCGCGGCCTGTCGGCTGCCGCCGTCGCCAGGCGCTGGACCGAGATCGGCGGCGAAGGGCGCTCGTCGAGCTACGTGTACCAGCTCGAGGCCGGCAAGCTCGGCACTCGGCTCGGCCAGCGGGACGTCATCGCCCTCGCCGAGGCGATGCGGGCCGACCCGGCCGAGTTCCTGACCGCCGCCGGCATGACGATCCCCGAGCACCTCGAGGACGCCCCGCAACGGTTCGTGCGGACCGTCTACGCCGACCCGTTTCTCCGCGACGAGCAGAAGAGGTACCTCATCGAGGCGTACCGGCTCACTCGGGGTCTTCGCCCGGAAGCTGTGTCAACGCTGCTCCCACGAGACGCAGCGCCGTGACCACGCCCCGCAGCTGCCCGGTGCTGCGCTCGACCTCGTCCAGCCGTTCGCCGCACTCACCAAGCAGCCGCTGCACGCCCTCCAGGCCGGCCAGCCGCCGCTCGACCCTCTCCAGGCGCACCTCAAGATCCTTGCTCGACGCCACTCAACGCCCCCGCTCTTCTCGGCCGGCCGGCCGGAACACCCGTTCGACCAACATAGTTGTCTCCTGCGACACGAACGGTGCCCGGCGGTGGTCGCACACCACCTCGTGGCCGGGTTTCGTACCGGTCGAGCGTACGCGGGCACCCGCGACACACCAGCAGGTGCCCTGCACCCATATCGGGGCTTGGCCGCCGCTACTCATGGTGGATGGACGGCGAGCGGGTTCGGCGAGTGCTGCGGCTGACCCCGGCGGCGGACGACGGCTGGCAGCGGTACGCCGACGAGCACGGCGTGTCGGTCACGGCGCTGGTCGAGGCCCTCGGCCAGCAGCTCGCAGCAAGACACCCGGCCGATTGGCATCAGGCGATCGAGACCGGCCGAGAGATCGACGCGCGGCGGGCACGCCGCCGGCGAGCGCCGGGGGCGGGTGAACCCCCGGCGACCTAGCAGGAAGGGAGTGACAACGTGACGACCGCAGTCATCATCATCGTGGTGATCGTCGCCGTGGCGTTCTGGGCCGGCACGGGATCGATCCTGAAGAAGGCGAAGACCCTCTACGCCGACCCGGCGTTCCGGGCGGCCCGGATGGATGAGCTCTTCGACGGCCGGGACCAGGTGGTCACCGAGGTGACCAGCGGGACGCTCACCGTCGACGAGCTGCTCGGCGAGGCGAACGCGCGCGGCTACCGGCTCGTGACCCAGACCAAGCTCGACTACGCGCGCACGTCCGTCGTGTTCGAGCGGTCGCCACAGAGCTGAGCTGGAAACCAGGGCCGATGGGCGAGGATGGCCAGGGCTGGACGGTCGAGGATCTCCTCGCCAGCGGGTTCCCGGTTTTGGCGCCGTGGGGCCCATCGCTGGAGGTCAAGGGCGAGATCCAGTTCCAGGAGGCGCTCGAACGAGCAAGTGGCGGGAAGACCGTCGAGGGGCACCACCTGCCTGTAGTCGCGACTCTCGTGGCTCAGCCGGCGAACCCACAAGACCCGAACGCGGTCGAGGTGCACCTCGGAGAGGATCTCGTTGGCTACATCAACCGTGAGGATGCTGCCCGCTGGTCGCCGGTCCTGCTCGCACTCCACGCGCGAGCCGGAGTCCTCGTCTCATGTCACGCCACGATCGTCGGTGGCTGGCGGCGCGATGGCGACGAGGGTCACTTCGGGATCTGGCTCAACATCTGCCCGCCGGAACGGCTCCCCTTCTGACCGAGCCGCAGTCGATTCACGCCCGCCACGAGACGGTCAGGCTCTCGTTGGGGTCGTAGGAGCGGCGGCCTCGGCCGACAGGGTGGATGACGACCCGGTCGATGAACGCGCCGACGATCGCGCGGCGCTGCTCGGGGGTGAGGTCGTGGTCCCACCAGTGGTCGATGCGGGCGGGTTCGGGCACGTCGATGTCGATGGGGACAGCGGAGCGACGCACACGCTGCTCGGCCGCCTTGACGCGGGGCTGGAGGTCGGCCTCGATCATGCCGACGGTGGCGGCGGTGATCCGGCCGGCGGTGAACTCGGCGACGGCGTCGGCGAGGCGGGCCCGGCACGCGTCGAGCTCGGCGCGGGCTGCTGCGAGCTCAGCCGGCGGCTCGGCCGGATCCAGGAGGTCGTGGACGTCGGGGCGGGCGAGACGCTCGAGGAGGAGGCGGGTCACCCAGGCGTCGCAACGGGCGAGATCTCGGGCCACGTGGGCGCCGTTCACGCAGACGTAGGTCTTGCGGCGGTTGCGGTCGTGGCCACGGCGGGCGGGGCCGAGACAGACGCCGCAGCGGGCGACGCCGGAGAGCAGGTTGGCGGCGCGGATCTGGCGGGTCGGATTGGTGCGGCGGGCGGCGAGGCGGGCCTGGACACGGTCGAAGCGGTCGGGTTCGACGATGGCCGGCCAGCCGGCGTCGCCGATGACCTCGCCCTTGTGGACGCGGCGGGCGGCGTAGGCGGGGTTGGTCAGCACCCGGTGGACCTGGGTGTCGGCCCAGCGGGCGCCCGTCCCGGTCGTCACGCCGTCGGCGTTCAGGGCGCGGGCGATCGTCTTGAGCGGCGTGCCGGCCAGGTACAGGTCGACGATGCGGACCACCACGCCGGCCTCGACGGGGTCGGGCTCCTGGCCGACGAGCGCGCCGGTCTGGGGGTCGTAGACCCGCGTGTAGCCGAACAGGCGGCGGCCATGCGGGCGGCCGGCGACGGCGTTGGCGCGGATCGCGCGGCGGACGTTGAAAGCGATCTCGTCGGCCTCGCGTTCGGCGAGCAGCGCGTCGAGGCCGGTGCGGAACCGGTCGTCGTGCTCGGTCAGGTCGTAGGTGCGGCCGCCGTAGGACCACAGGACGCCGGCGTCGCTGCAGAGGCGGCGGAGCTCGGCGTACGCCTCGAGGTCGCGCTGGGCTCGAGACGCCGCCCAGGTGACGAGCACGTCGACGGCGCCGTCGGCGAGCAGCTGCTGCGCGCGAGCCCACCCGGCTCGCTTGCCCTTCGAGTGTCGGGACGCGCCGACGCTGTCGGTCACCACCTCGACCACGGACCACCCCTCGTGCTCGCAGACCGCGCGGCCGTCGGCTTCCTGCTCGGCGGGCGACCGGCCGCCCGCCCGATCCTGGGACACCCGCGTGTAGATGAGGGCCCGCACCGGCGGGCTGTCAGGGACCACCTGCAACGCCATCGCCCCGAAACTCTACTCATCCGTCTAACCAACGTTCTCCCCCGAGACCGCCAGAAGGTGCGTGAGCCCCGAGGAGCGGAAGTCGGCGGCGACCGGCACCGGGATGTCGCGGTCGTCACCGAGCAGGAAGCCGTGCAGGAGGGCTCGGCGATCGTCGGGCAGCGACACCGCGCCGCGGGCGAGCAGCCGGCGGTAGCCGTTGGCCGCGCGCGCCGCGACCGACCCGGCGCCAACCCGCTGGGCGTGGTCGACGGTCAGCCGGGCGGCGACGTGGCGCACCGCCAACCGGGCCCGGGCGTCCTCCGGTGCGGGCCGGAGGCGCCCGGCGACGGCCACGACCTCGCCGGCGAGCCGGTCGCGCAGCCCGTCGGCCGCGGTGCCCCGTGCCCATGCCTCGACCCGCCGGGACCCGAGCCGGAGATCGACCCGCAGCGAGTGCCCCGCCGAGACCGGGTCGCGGACGAGCACGGCCTCACCCGCCACCCGTGCGGGGTCGGGCGGGCGCAGCCCGGCCCAGGACGCAGTCGCCAGCGCGCCCGCGAGCAGGGCCACGCCGGCCACCACCACCGCCGAGCGCCGGCCGACGAGCCCGGCGGCCACCGTCACCAGCCCCAACCATCGGGGCGCGGGGAGGGCCACGAGCGCTCCCGACCACGCGGCCACGGCGCAGGCCACGACGGCGATGTCGGACACGGCTTCCTCCGGCGAAAAAGGCGATCGGCAGGGGGAAGCGGCAGCGGGGGAAGCCGCGCCCATCGTAGGCCGGAGGTGTGACACCGAGCCGGCGGGGGAACTCACCGGCAGTGGCGGTCACTCCCGACCAGCCGCTCCCATCGCGACTCCGAGCCCGTCTCGGAGACCTGTGGGCGCGACGCTGGCTCCGACGTTCGGTCATCGCCCTCGGCGCGCTCGGCCTCCTGCTCGTCGTCCTCGGCATCTGGGCCTATGCCGCGGTGTCGCTGCCCGATGCGCCCGAGCAGGCCCAGACGACCGTGGTGCTCGACGCCGACGGCAACGTGCTGGCCGAGCTGTACGACACGGAGAACCGCGTCGCGGTCGCGCTCGACGACGTCGCGCCCGTCATGCGTGACGCCGTCGTGGCCGCCGAGGACAAGGACTTCTGGTCCCACGGCGGGCTCGATCCCGTCGGCATCGGCCGGGCGGTGCTGGCGAACATCCGCGGCAAGCCGCTGCAGGGCGGCTCGACGATCACCCAGCAGCTGGTGAAGAACACCTGGCTCACGCCGGAGCGCTCGCTCATCCGGAAGGCCCGAGAGGCGGTGCTGGCGATCAAGGTCGAGCGGGAGTGGAGCAAGGACGAGATCCTCGAGCGCTACCTCAACACCGTGTACTTCGGTCGGGGCGCCTACGGCATCGAGCAGGCCGCGCAGACGTGGTTCGGGGTGCGCGCCGCCGACCTCTCGCTGCCGCAGGCCGCGCTCCTCGCCGGCCTCATCCGCGCCCCCGAGTCGGCTGACCCGGCGCGCGATGCCGACGTCGCGACCCGGCGCCGCCAGCTCGTGCTCGACGCCATGGTCGACATCGGCTCGATCTCCGAGGACGACGCCGCGGCCGCCGCCGCCGCCCCGATCGACGCCCGACCGAAGGCCGATCCCGACGAGCGGCTCTCGGGCAGCAGCGCGTACTTCGTCGCGCAGGTGCGGCGGTGGCTCGTGGCCCGGTACGGCGAGCAGGTGGCCTTCGGCGGCGGGCTGACCGTGCGCACGACCCTTCGCCCGACGTTGCAGCGGGCGGCCGAGGAGGCGGTGTTCGGAACGCTCGATCAGCCCGATGATCCCGACGCCGCCCTCGTGTCGATCGACGACCGGGGCGCGGTGGTGGCGATGATCGGCGGCCGCGACTTCGGGACGTCGAAGGTGAACCTGGCGCTCGGCGCCGACGGTGGCGGTCAGGGCCGCCAGCCAGGCTCGACGTTCAAGCCCTTCGTGCTCGCCGCGGCCCTCGAGGCCGGCATCCCCGTCACGCAGCGCTATGCGGGTCCGGCGGAGATGACCGTCGACGTCGACGGCATCGAGTACCCGGTGCACAACTACGACGGCCAGAGCTTCGGCACCCTCGACCTGATCGAAGCCACCGCCCGTTCCGTCAACACCATCTACGTGCAGCTGGTCGCCGATGTCGGACCGCGGAACGTCGCGTCGCTGGCGATGGAGCTCGGCGTGAGCGCGCCCGTCGAGCCGCACCCGTCGGTCGCGCTCGGTGCCGAAGAGGTCTCGCCGCTCGACATGGCGGTGTCGTACATGACCTTCGGCACGCGTGGCGACAAGGTCGAGCCGTTCCTCGTGGAGCAGGTGACCGACTCGAACGGCCAGGTCCTGTACGCGGCGTCGCCCGACCGGACCACGGTCTATCCCCGGCAGTACGCCGACCTGATGAACCACGTCTTGCAGCAGGTGATCGATCGGGGCACCGGTCGTGCGGCCGACATCGGCCGGCCGGCGGCGGGCAAGACCGGCACGACGTCGGACAACACCGATGCCTGGTTCGTGGGCTACACGCCGACGATCAGCACCGCGGTGTGGATGGGGTACAAGGACGGCACCGATCGGAAGATGAGCTCGGTGCGGGGCCGGCCGGTGACGGGGGGATCGCTCCCCGCCGAGATCTGGCGGCGGTTCATGAGCGCCGCACTCGAGGGCGTCGACGGTGGCGAGTTCGCCGAGCCTCCCGCCGACCTGTTGCGGGTCCGGTCGACCGAGCCGCCCCCGCCCGAGGAGCCGCCAGAGGGTGGGGAGGACAGCGAGGAGGACTCGACCACGACGACCGAGACCACCGAGCCGACCAGCACGACGTCGTCGACATCATCGACATCATCGACGTCGTCGACCTCGTCCACCTCGTCGACCACGTCCACCACCGAACCGCCGGACGGGAGCGGGTCTGGGAGCGATCAACCGTCTGGAGACGGCTCACCACGCCCGGACGGCTGAGCGCGCCCCGACAGCCGGTTCAGACGGTGACGAGGTCGCGGAGCTGGGCGAGCTTCGAGGGTCCGATCCCGCGCACGTCGAGGAGGTCGTCGACGGTCCGGAAGCCACCCCGCCGCTCGCGCTCGTCGATGATGGCCTGCGCGGTGGTCGGGCCGATGCCGGGCAGCGTGACGAGCAGCTCGAAGGTGGCGCGGTTGAGGTCGACCCGCCCGGTGCCCGACGCGGCGCCGGCCGCCGCGGGCGCCACCACCTCGCCGACCCGCGGCACGTAGACCCGCTCCCCGTCGTTGACCGGCGCCGCCAGGTTGAGCTGGTCGAGATCGGCATCCGGGGCGGCCCCGCCGGCGGCATCGATGAGGTCCGTGACCCGCGCGCCGCCGGGCAGCTCGTACACGCCGGGCTGCTGCACCGCCCCGGCCGCGTGCACGAGGATCGTGACCGGCAGCGACACCTCGGTGGTCGAGGATGCCGCGAGGTCGCCGGCCACCGGCAGCAGCTCTTCGGTCGGCGGGCCGGCGGGCGTGCGCAGGAGCAGCCACCCGGCGACGAGCACGGCGCCGACGGCGACGACCGCGGCGGCGACCCGGCCCGGCGTGAGCGGTGGCGACGTGGTGAGCAGTTCGATGCGGTCCCGCCACGGCATCGGTGCCGGCGGCGGATCGAGGTCGGCCACGGTTCTTCCCTCCGGGCGCGTGGGCGGCTGCCGGGGGAAGCGGTCACCGCACTCTAGATCGCCACTCCGCCTCGACCTCCAGTGGGATCCTGCGATAGGCGGCCCAGTGCGGCCGACCCCGCAGCCGCCAACCGAGGTACGACCCCACGTAGCGCCAGAGGAAGCCGCCGACACCGAGGCGGCGCCACTGCTCGACGTGCACGACCTCGTGGCGGAGCAGCCGCTCGTTGGTCGCCGATCGCCCCCGGATCGAGATGACGGGGCCGATGGTGATGGCCGCCGCGCCGGGCGGCACGGGCCCGCCGACCAGGAGCCAGTACCCGGCCCGGCGTTCGAGCTTCAGGTCAGAACAGCGCCGCGGTGAGCTTCTTGCGCCACTCCGCGGTGCGGGGATCGTCGGGACCGAGCACCTCGAGGAGGTCGACGAACTGCTGGCGGGCGTCGTCGTCGCCCTTCACCGCGGGAAGCAGCGACGCCAGCGTTGCGTCCACGTCGTCGGCGGGGCCGGCCGAGCCCAGACGGGCCAGGGCCGCCACCCGCCGCGACTCGGCCGTCTCGGGGATGCGGGCCAGCAGCTCGAGCGCCTCGGCGCTCTTGTCCTCGCTGACCAACAGCTCGGCCAGACCGACCACGGCGTCGGGGTTGTCGGGCTCGAGGTCGAGGGCGCGGCGCAGGGATTCGGCGTCGCCAGCGCGGACCAGCCGCTGCACCTCGGTCTCCTCTTCGGTGGGCAGCAGGGTGTCGACGAACTTCCTCACGACCGCTTCGGGCTGGGCGCCCACGAAGCCGTCGACGACCTTCCCGTCCTTCAGCGCGTACACGGCAGGGATGCTCTGCACCTGGAACGCCTGAGACACCTGCGGGTTCTCGTCGACGTTGACCTTCGCCAGCTCGACCTGGCCGCCGGTGTCGGCGATCACCTTCTCGATGATGGGTCCGAGCGTCTTGCACGGCCCGCACCACGGGGCCCAGAGGTCGACGACCACGGGAACCTGCTTGGAACGCTCGATCACGTCCCGTTCGAACGTTGCGTCGGTGACGTCGGCCATGGGCTCACGATACCGGCGCGTCTAGACATCCCAGGGGTCGATCTCGTCAAGCGGCTAGTTGGGCGCGGTGTGCCCAGGCGGTGTGCTCGTCGTAGGTGGTGCCGTGTCGGAGGCAGCCGTGGAGGATCCCGACGAGGCGGTTGGCGAGGGCTCGTAGGGCGCGGTTGTGGGTGTCGCCTGCTGCTCGTCGTTCGTCGTAGAAGGCTCGTGCGCCCGGGCTGGCGGTGATGGCGGCGAAGGCCCACATGCGGCAGAGGTCGGCGAGGTGGCGGTTGCGTGCGTAGCGGGCGAGCACGACCCGCTGTTTGCCGGACGCCCGGGTGATGGGCGACGTGCCGGCGCTGTTCTTGCGAGACTTGGCGTCGGCATAGCGGTTCGGGTCGTCCCCGAACTCGCCCAGCGCCCGGGCGCCCAAGACCATCCCCAGTCCTGGCAGGGAACGGATGATCTTGGCGTCCGGGTGCTGCTCAAAACGGTCTTCGAGCTCCCGCTCGAGGTTGGCCGTCTGGGCGACGAGCTCGGCGATCACGGCGACGAGTGCAGCGACCGACGCCCCCATCGCGTCAGCGACGATCGAGGGCGCTTCGAGCTGGTCGGAGCGAAGCGTGGCCTGGATCTCGGCG
The DNA here is from genome assembly GCA_035540955.1 of Acidimicrobiales bacterium. GTDB lineage: Bacteria > Actinomycetota > Acidimicrobiia > Acidimicrobiales > CADCSY01 > DATLFP01. Next base: position 873 of record DATLFP010000060.1, on the reverse strand, counting down.
GCTCGTTCATCGATGCGTCGTTGGCGGCCACCACGCCTGAGCGCAGCCGCGATCTTCGAACGTGACAAGGATCGGCTCTGCGCCGGGGTCGGCGCCATGGCGAGCACCGCCAGCGCGTCGCCGGATGACAGGTCGTCGAACGCGGCGAGCGCGGCCGGGAAGAACTCCCGGAGCGTGGATCGGAGCTGGTTCTGCTGCCGTTGTCGGGACCAGATCATCGAGTGATGCGCCCGGGCCAGCATCTTCACTGCCTCGGCAAGATCGCTGTCCCCGGCGATCGGGCGATGGTTGTGGCCGTCGAGTCGAGCGAGCTCGGCGAGGACATTGGCATCACCCGGGTCGGACTTCGCACCTGACGTCGAGTGCCGCTCCCGATAGCGAGACGTCGACATCGGGTTCACCGCCAACACCCGATAGCCCGCCGCGACGAGCGACCCGACGAACAGGCCACGGTCGGTCTCGGTCGCCACCGTCACCTCATCGGGCTCCTCGGCATGAGCGGCAACCAGCTCGTGGAAGCGGCGCACCCCCTCGATGCCCTCGGGCAGACGAGCAGCCGCGAGCTTCCGGCCCGTCTCGTCCTCAACGTGCACGTCGTGATGGGCCTCGGCCCAGTCATGACCAACGAACACCCTCGCCATCGCACCCTCCTCGTCGTCCGGAACATCAGAGCCGGAGGCGACCAGCAGCGTCCTAATGGTTCAGTGCTCGAAGCACGTCATCCCAGCAGCCATCCGCGGTCGACCCCACCGACCAGCAGGCGCACGATCTAGACGTAGGGCTCAACGCCCTGGTCCCGCGAGTGCTGACCCGCCGACGGCTCGGAACCAGCCTCACCCGCAAAGCGAACGAGATGGTCGACCCCCATTAGGT
>DATLFP010000059.1:0-19110 GCA_035540955.1 Acidimicrobiales bacterium | reverse complement strand
GGGTGGGGGCTGCAGGTCCTGTCGCGCGAGCCGTTCACGGCCCGGCTGCTGGTGGCCGCCGCCGACGGCGATGCCCTCGAGCACCTGGCCGATGGCGGTCGGCTGGCGGTGACCGCCGCCGTCGTCGCCACCAACCGGTCGCGCCAGCTGAAGGGCACCGTCGCCGCCCTCGAGCCGGCGACCGCCGCCGACCGGGCCCGGGCCGGCGCCTACGCCGACGCGTTCTTCGCCGACGTCGAGGCGAGCGACGGCACCCCCCGGCCACTCCTCGAGCGCCTCCTGCCGGCCGGCTACGTGGCGGCCACCGTCACCTTCGACGAGCTCTACGACCAGACGCCGGGCCCCACCGCCGGAACGCCGCTGGCGGGCACGTCGCGGTGACCGCGCCGCCGCCCGACGTCGCCCTCACCGATCTGCGCGCCTGCTTCGAGGGGGCGGTGCCGGCGGTCATCGCCACCGCCTCCGCCGCCGGCGAACCCAACGTCACCTACCTGTCGCGCGTCCGGCTGGTCGACGGCGAGCGGGTGGCGCTGTCGAACCAGTTCTTCTCCAAGACGAGCCGCAACCTGGCCGAGAACCCGCGGGCGAGCGTGCTGGTGATCGACCCCACCACCTTCGACCAGTTCCGCCTGTCGCTCGTCTACGAGCGCACCGAGCGGCGGGGCCCGGTGTTCGAGCGGCTCCGCGACGACGTCGAGCTCACCGCCGCCCTCACCGGGATGCAGGACGTGTTCAAGCTCCGGGCCGCCGACATCTACCGGGTCGTGCACGTCGAGCGCGTCCTCGCTGCCGTCGACGCCGACGGGGGCCCCGGCCGAGCCGCCCTCACAACCGCGGCCGGGCCTGGCATCGAGGTGGTGGCCGAGCTGACCGCCCGGCTCAACCGGTGCGGCGACCTCGACACCCTGGTGGCCAGCGCGGTGGCCGCCCTCGCCGAGGTGGGCGGCTACCGCCACTCGCTGCTCCTCCTCCTCGACGAGGGCGGCGAGCGGCTCTACACGATCGCCAGCCACGGCTACGAGGCCGAAGGCGTGGGCTCGGAGGTGGCGGTGGGCGAGGGGCTCATCGGCATGGTGGCCAACCGGTGCGAGCCGCTGCGGGTCGGCAACTTCCGGCAGATGGCGAAGTACGCCCGGACGGTGCGCCGCGCCTTCGAGGACCACGGCGACATCGGGCCGGGCCGGGAGATCCCGGTGCCGGGACTCGCCGATACCCAGAGCCGCGTGGCGGTGCCGGCGGTGGCGATGGGCCAGCTGGTCGGGGTGCTCACCGTCGAGAGCGCCGAGCCGGTGGCCTTCGGGCCCGAGGACGAGGTGGTGCTCACCGTGGTGGCGTCGCTGGTGGCGAGCGCGGTGGAGGCGGAGCGGGCCCGGGAGCGGGCCGCCGATGCCGCCGCCGCGCCGGTGGCCCCGACGACCGGCCCGCCGGAGGCGCCGCCCACCCACGTGCGGTTCTTCGCCGTCGACGGCAGCACGTTCATCGACGGCGACTACCTCATCAAGGGCGTGGCGGGCCGCATCCTGTGGTCGCTGCTCGGCCACCACCAGCGGGAGGGCCGGGTGGAGTTCACCAACCGCGAGGTGCGGCTCGACCCGACCCTCGAGCTGCCCGAGTTCCGCGACAACTTCGAGAGCCGGCTGATCCTGCTGAAGCGCCGCCTCGACGAGCGGGGCGCGCCGGTCCGCATCGAGAAGTCGGGCCGCGGTCGGTTCCGCCTCGTGGTGGCCGCACCCCTGCGACTCGAGGAGGTCGCCAACCCAGGATGAAGCGCCGATAGCTGCGGGCCGCGGTTCAACAGCCCGTCGCGGCGCGCAACGTGCGGCACGCCTCGGCCATCCGCGGTGGGCTCAGGCTGGTGACGATGCGGCGGAGCTGCTCGCGCTCGAGGGTGTGGAGGTTGTCGAAGTTCACGACGCAGTCGGTCGGGACGCCGTCGCGCTCGGGTGTCAGCGCGAGCTCGGAGGCGAGGTGACGAGTGGTGCGCGTGAGCGCAGCCACGAGGACGGCGCCGATGTGGTCGGCCACGGGATCGCGCGTGAGCACGAGCACCGGTCGGTCGCCGCCCGGTGTCGCCGCGAACCAGATCTCACCCCGACGCAACGTCCCAGTCCGACCAGTCCTCGGCGGGACCCCACGATGCCGCGGCCGCGAGCGCCCGCTCGCCGTCGTCGAGCGGCTTGGCGACCCAGGCCGCGGCGTCGTCCTCGGCGGCCAGCCGGGCGAGGTGTCCTCGCAGCGCGTCGCGCAGCAGCTCCGACCGGTCGATCCCGAGCGCGTCGGCCCAGCGCCGAGCGGCGGCGGCGTCGCCGTCGTCAACCCGGAAGCTCAGCATCGTCATACAGAAAGCGTAGCCTGTATGACGTCAGTCTTGGCCGTCGGGGCGTCGACGCCCAGATCCTGGTGAGCGAGGCTGGAACCGTTCAGGTGGCGGCGTGGCGACGGTACTCATCGAGCGCGTCTTCCGGGTAGTGGGCGATGCCGTTCACCATTACGTACCCGATCTTGCGGTGGACGGTGAGTCGCAGCAGCTCCTTGAGCGGCATGTTCAGCCGTCGGGCAGCTTCGGCGGCGATGAACGGTTCGGTCGGTGTGGTATCAGCCGGCATCGGAGTCTCCGTCGTCGAGCCCGAGTTTACGGTGAAGGACCTGGATCTGGCCCTCCAACAGCAGGACGCCGGCGAGGTGCTCGGTGTCCCGCAGCGTGTCCCTCGCCGCCTCGAGGGCGGTGAGCAGGTCGAGCGCTTCCTCGAGGTCGTAGACGACCTCGTGCGGCGGGTGGGCGTCGTCGCCGTTGGGCATCCGTTCCTCCCTGGTCGACGCGCCGAACCGCGCCGGTCGGCGGTTTCGTCAGGCGGCGCGGGCGAGGTCGCCGAGGGCGGCGAGCAGCTTGGGCACGGTGGGGTTGGCGGGGCCGATCGGCCGGCCGTCGGCGCGGGTGAAGCGGAACCCGTCGTCGCTGCGCTCGATGCCGAACACGCCCTGGTGCTGGAGGTGGTGGTGCCGGGAGCACAGCGGGAGGAGGTTGTCGAGATCCGTCGGGCCGCCGGCGGTCCAGTGGTGCACGTGGTGGATCTGGCACCAGGCGAAGGGCCGGTCACAGCCGGGGAACGCGCAGCCCGTCCACTGGGTGGCGAGGGCGCGGCGCTGGGCCGGGCTCGGCAGGCGCGAGGTCCGGCCGAGGTCGACGGGCTCCCCCTCGGCCGAGCTGAGCACCCGGGCGATGGCGGCGTCGCAGGCGAGCCGGGTGGCGGTGGCGCCGGCCAGCGGGGTGCCGGAGCCGGTCTGGGTGAGCAGGTCGCGGTAGCGGTCGACGTTCATGGTGAGGAGGAGGAGTGGTGAGGCGGGGCTGACCCTGGCCCCCGATGCAGCTGCATCGGTGTTGGCGCTCGCCCGCCGGGCCATCTCGACGAGCGCCTCGGCGAGCCGCTCGGATCGGGTGGCGATGCGGGGCTCGAGCGATGCAGGTGCATCGCCGGTCGGGTCGTCGGCGCCGGCCGCCTCGAGCGCCTTCCGCTCGGCTCGCTCGGCTCGGTAGATCTCGTCGGCGAGCCGGTCGAGCACGCTCTTGACGATGGCGAAGGCCTCGGGGGAGAGCCGGCCGCGCAGGAAGCCCTCGCCGGCCCACGACTCGTCGAGCTGCACGAACTGGCGCTCGTGCATCGCGTCCGCGTCGGCGTTGGCGCCGTCGGGATCGACCAGCCGGCGCCAGTTGCGGAGGAACACCTCGAGCTGATCCACCGTGAACCGGCACGCCTGCTCCACGAGGGTGGCCTCGTCGCGGGCGAACGCCTCGGCGGTGCGGTCGTTGCAGGCGGCGGCGAGGAGCCGGGCCTTCGACCAGCCGATGCGATGCGCGTGCAGCGCGTCGCGGGTGGCGGGCATGTCGGAGAGCTTGCGGGTGACCCTGACCCGCTCCCGCGCCGTGCTGCCGGCGATGCCGGTCTCCCGCGCCAGCCGGCTGGCGGCCGCCGCCGAGCCGTCGTCGGCCCACACCTGGCGACGGTCCCACTCGGCGATGGCCGCCGCCCGGGCGGCGTCGATCTCCCGTTGGGCCCGCTCCAGCGCGGCCAGGTGCTGGGTCAGGTCGTCGTCCTCGAGGGCGGCGGGGTCGATCACGGTCCAGAACATGAGTTCGAGTCTATCGTGCAGTTTCGACCAGTTCCAGCGCAATTGGGCGCCGTCGATCTCGTCGCCATCCAGGGCGGGGCCTGCAACGCCGGCTACCTTGGGTGTTGTGAAGAAAGTAAGGAATCGGCGGCGGGGGACGTCCCGGATCAGCGCCAAGCACCAGATCACGATCCCGGTCGACGCGCTCCGGGCGGCGGGCCTGGAGGTCGGCGAGCGGCTCGTGGCCAGCGCCGACGGCCCCGGGCGGGTCGTCCTCGAGCGCGAGGTCGACGTCGTCGGCGACTTCGCCGGCGCGCTCAGCGGTGCCTATGGCGAGGCCGAGCTCGACGATCTCCGGGACGAGTGGCGCTGATCCACCTCGACGCCGGCGTGCTCATCGGGTTCCTCGACGGCACCAATGCCCGCCACGCCGTGGCCCGCGCCGCCATCGCCGATGCCGTCGATGGCGCCGATCGCCTCGCCATGGCGGCGTCGGCCTTCGCCGAGTGCCTCGTCGGCCCGGCGCGCCAGGGTGATCGAGCGGTCGAGGTGGTGCTCGCCCTTCGGCAGCGCCTGCCGATCGAGATCGTCGTCCTCGACGTCGACACCGCCACCACCGCCGCCCGGCTGCGGGCCCGCCATCGGCCCCTGCGCCTTCCGGACGCGCTGGTCATCGCCACGGCGGCGCGGCACGCCGCCGACGCTCTCGTGACGACCGACCGCCGATGGCCGACGGCGAAGGCCCTCGGACTGTCGGCCGAGCTCCGGATCATCTGACCACGGATCAACGGAGCCAGGGTCGGGTTCTGCCCACCGCCCGGTGGGTACGTGAGCCAGCAATGGGCTCGCACGCGCCCAGCGATCGAGGAGGGAATGTGCGCCGCTTCTCCTTCCGACCGAGCCTCACGCTTCGGGGCCGAAGCTCCAGAGGGCTGCGGGGCTGGTCCGGCAAGCCCCTGCACCCGCCACTCACCGACATCCCCGTCGGCGCCTACATGCTGGCGGCCGCGTTCGATGTGATCTCCGCCATCGGCAACGACGAGGCGTGGGCCCGCGACTTCTACCGGGCGGCATCGTTCGCGCTGATCGGCGGTGCCGCGGTCTCGGTGCTCGCCGCGCTCACCGGCTTCTGGGACTGGTTGCGCTCCACCGAAGCGGGCACCCAGGCGCGGCGCACCGCCAACGCGCACGCGGCGACGATGGTGACCGTCACGGTCCTCGTGGCGGCCGGCGTCGCCGTGCGGGTGCTCGCCTTCTGGGACGAGTCGTCGACGCCGGGCCTGGCGCTGGCGTTCACGGTCGCGGCCGCCGCGCTGACCGCGTTGGGCGGCACCATCGGCGGATCGCTGGTGTTCGACTACGGCTTCAACGTCGAGACGTCTGGCGACCATCCGGTGTGGCATCGCTCCGAGCGCGACGTCGCGCCCGGAACCCACGAGGACTGAGGCCCCATGTCAGGCATCGCGATCATCACCGAAGCGTGCATCGACGTGAAGGACCGGGCGTGCGTCGACGTGTGTCCGGTGCAGTGCATCTACGAGCTCGACGCGGCGACCAACACGCTCGTGTCCGAGGACGAGGCCGGCAGCGGCGTCATCGCGAACACGCACGCACCGAACCCGGACATGATCCCGGTCTTCGGCGACAGCCTCCTGTATGTCAACACCGACGAGTGCACGTCCTGCACGGCCTGCTACGAGCCGGATGTCTGTCCCGTCGGCGCCATCTACCCGGAGGAGAAGGTCCCCGACGGGGGAGCGCGGGCTCAGTACAACGCCGCAGATCCGCACAAGGGCCACGACCACACGTTCTTCGTCCAGCTCAGTCGGGACGTGTTCGTGGACTAGTCGCTCGATCGGCCCCGGGGCGACGACGCTCGGCGCCCCTCAGGCCGTGTGCTCGACAGCGATGACGTGGAGAACTCCCTCGCCACCATGCTCTTCGACGAGCCAGACCACGACGAGCTCCTCCTGAGCGACGATGTCGAAGGAGGCCGCCAGCCGTGCAGTGCGTCCGTCGCCGAGCCGGAAGGAGTGGCCGCGCTTGCGACCACCGGGATCCCTCCGCACGGCGGTGATGCGTTCGCTCACGACGTCGAAGAGGTCGGTGTTCGCAGCGCGGAGGGAACGCAGGCCCGCCTTCGCCTCGGCTGTGGTCTCGAGAGCCAGCAACGGCTAGAGGTCTTCCAGTTCGAGGTCTTCGGTCGGCTGGGCGGCGGCGTCGGTCATTCGAGCGATGAAGCTCGGGTCGCTGAGCAGGCGCTGCTCGGTCGCCGAGAGCACGACTGCCCACTACGTAGTCGCTGTCGCGTTGAGTATGTAGGCTGGCGGCCGTGAAGACGATCACGATCACGATCACGGAGGCGCTCGACGAACGGGCGGCAGCCGAAGCGCGCCGCCGCGGGATCTCGAAGTCGGAGCTGATCCGCGAGGGGCTCGGCCGCGTGCTGGGCGAGGAGACGCCCGATCACGACGACGATCTCTGGCAGTCGCTCGCCGGGTTCGGTGCGCCGCATGTGTCGGTCGAGCCGGGTGAGATCGACGAGACCGTCTACGGCCGGTGAAGTTCGCCGACACCGGTTGGTGGGTGGCGTGGGTGCTCCCCGGGGATGCCCGCCACGCCGAGGCCTTGCGCATGCTCGGACGCCTTGGACGATCGGAGCAGGTCCTCACGACCAACCTCGTGGCCGGGGAGACGTGGACGTTCTTGCGCCGCAAGGACAGCCATCGCACGGCCCTGGGCTTCCTGGATCGGCTCGAGTCCTTGACGGCGGCCGATCGTCTCGTCGTCCACCGGGTCACCGAGGAGCAGGAGGCCGGCGCCTGGGAGTGGCTGCGCAAGCGAGACGAGCGGGAGTACTCCTTCGTCGATGCCACGAGCTTTCGCGTGATGCGCGACCGGCGACTTCGCGAGGCGCTTGCGTTCGACCAGGACTTCGCGGCGGCGGGCTTCGTCGAGGTCGTCGCCGACTACTGACAGAGGTAGATGCGCGCCGCGGTTCAACAGCCCGGCGCGGCGCGCAGCGCGCGGCAGGCTTCGGCCATCCGCGGTGGGCTCAGGCTGGCGACCAGGCGGCGGAACCGGCTCGTCGATCTCATCAGCGAGCCGAGATCACGATGTGCAGGGTCACCGCTCACCGGCCACGCTGGGCCGATGCGGCTGGCCGGCTTCGGGGTGACGGTCGACCTGGAGGCGCCCGGCGAGGTGCTCGACCAGGTGGCGGCCGACGTCGCCTTCTTCCTGCAACCGGTCGCCGAGCCGACCGAGTCGACCGTCGAGCGGGTGACAGTCGCGATCGAGCACGACGGCCCCGACACCCTCCGCTGGCGGCACGGCGAGGCCAGCGGCACCGAGCGCACCGTCGACGCCCTGTGTGCCGCGGTCCGCAAGCAGCTCGAGCAGCACGTCGCCGAGCACTCGCCCACGCACGTGTTCGTGCACGCCGGCGTGGTCGTCGTGAACGGCCGGGCCATCGTGCTGCCCGGCCGCTCGTTCACCGGCAAGTCGACCGCCACCGAGGCACTGGTCGACGCCGGCGCCACCTACTACTCCGACGAGTACGCGGTGCTCGACACCGACGGCCTCGTGCATGCCTTCCCTCGCCCGATCAACCGCCGCACCGGCGAGGGCGTCGCCCTCGTGCGGCTCGACGGCGGCGGCCCGCCGGTGCCGGCGGGCACGGTGGCGCTCGCCCGCTACGTGGCCGGCGCCGAGTGGCGGCCGGTGCCGGTCGACACCGGCGAGGCAGTGCTGCAGGTGATCGAGCAGACGGTGGGCGCCCGCACCGACCCGCCCCGGGTGCTGCACTGCCTCACCGCCGCCCTCGAGCGGGCCACGGTGCTGCGAGGGGAGCGGGGCGACGCCGCCACCTTCGCCCGCCTCCTGCTCGACGACTGACGCTTCAGCCGCTGGCGGGGGCCGCGGACCGCATCCGCCAGGCGGCGACGACGAACACGGCCAGGGCCACGACGGAGACCGCGATCAGGCCGATGCTGACCTCGCCCCACGGCCCGCCGTGGCGGGTCACGAACGACGCCGCGAACGCGGCGACCACGGCGAGGTAGAGCCCGGCCTGCACGAGCAGCGACCGCCGCTCGGCCGCCGGCGCCCGCAGCGCGTCGATCATCCGGAAGGCGGCGGCGCTGGCGGCACCGGCGAGGCCGATGGCGATCAGCCAGTAGGCGCCCCGGCTGTAGATGAACGCTTCGTTGGCCGAGCGGGAGCCGATGTCGAACAGGATGCTGGAGACCCAGGCGCCGACGGCGACGGTGACGGTGATGAGGTGGAACGGCTCGTCGGCGCCGGCCCCGAGGTGCTCGATCGCCGCCGCCGACCCGGGCCGTTCGCGGCCCTCGTAGCCGGCGAGGTCGACCACGTCGCCCCGCTCCTCGGCGAGGAGCCGGGTGAACGAGCGCACCGCCACCATGCCGAGCAGGGCGAGCACGCCGCCGGCGATCGGCACGCTCTGGGGAACGGGGGAGTCGCTGATGGCGGCGTTGAAGGCGGCGGCGGCGCCGGTGGCGAGCATCACCGACCCGGCGAGGCCGACCAGCTCGTCGAGGGTGTTGGTGCGGCGCCGGCGTCTACCGCCGGCGAACTCGCCGATCAGCGCCTGCAGCACCACGAGCAGGGGAGCGAACAGCAGCACCGCCCGCACCCGCTCCCAGTCGGGGGTGAGCCCGAACCGGATGGCGAGGGCGAGGAGGAGGCCGGCGAGCCACGCCGCGAGGTCGAGGGCGAGCCGCAGGGCCAGCTGTCGACCGGCGGTGCTCGGCGCCGGCGTCATGTCGAGCAGCGGGTCGACGGGGCGCCGCAGCTCCTCGTCGAGGTCCTGGTCGGGGGTCGACATCGTGCTCGGAGCGTAGCGAGCGGACTCCGCCCCGTCCGGGCACCTCGCGGAACCGCGAACCCCATGAATCGGTAGCCTCGGCCGTCGTGCTACCGGTCAACGAGGAGACGAGAGAGCTCGAGCTCCGCGACTACCTGCGGGTCCTCAGCCGGCGGCGGTGGACGGTGGTGGCCACGGTGGTGCTCGTGGTCGGCGCCGCCCTCACCGCCTCGCTCCTGCAGACGCCGGTGTACCGGGCCACCGCCGAGGTGCTGCTGCAGCCCCGCACCACCGAGTCGATCTTCGACCCGAGCGTGGTGCAGAACCTCACCGGTGGCCGCCAGGCGCCCACCGAGATCCGGGTGGTGAACTCCGACCCGGTCCGGACCATCGTGCGGGAGTCGCTCGACTCGGCGCCGGGGGTGTCGGTGCGCAACCCGACCGACACCGACTTCCTCCTGATCTCGGCGACGAGCACCGACCCGGAGCGGGCGGCGCTGGTGGCCAACACCTATGCCGCCGCCTACGTCGAGCACCGGCGCCGGGTGGCGGTGAGCGACCTGGAGAAGGCAGCCCAGGACCTCGTCGAGGCCATCGCCGCCATCGACGAGCAGCTGGCGGGGGCGCCGGCCCCCGACCCCGACGACCCCACCGCCGTGCAGTTCGCGGGCCAGACGCCCGAGAGCCTGCAGCAGCAGCGCGACTTCTTCTCGAACCGGCTCGACCAGATCCGCCTCGCCATCCGCCAGAAGACCGGCGGCGCCCAGCTGCAGACCCCGGCCGACGTGCCGACGACGCCGTTCGCGCCGACGCCCCGCCGCAACGGCATCCTCGCCCTGGCCGTCGGCCTGCTGCTCGGCGTGGGCCTCGCCTTCCTGCGCGACTACCTCGACGACACGGTGAAGAACAAGGAGGACGTGGAGCGGGCCGTGCCGGGTCTGCCCGTGCTCGGCCTCATCCCCTCCATCCCCGGCTGGCGCGACCAGTCCCGCACGGTGCTGGTCACCGCCAGCGACCCGAAGTCGCCGGGCGCCGAGGCCTACCGGGCGCTGCGCACGTCGGTGCAGTTCCTCGGCGTGGAGCGCAACCTGCAGATCCTGCAGGTGACGAGTTCGTCGAAGAGCGAGGGCAAGTCGACCACGGTGGCCAACCTCGGTGTGGCCCTGGCCCAGGCCGGCCAGCGGGTGGTCATCGTCGACTGCGACCTGCGCCGGCCCCGCATCCACCACTTCTTCGGGCAGCGCAACGACGTGGGCCTCACCTCGGTGCTCATCGGCGAGGCCGAGCTCAACGACGCCATCGTCGCCATCCCCGAGGTCCCCAACCTGGCCCTGCTCCCGAGCGGGCCTCGGCCCCCGAACCCTTCCGAGCTGCTGGCCGGGCATCGGGTGCCCGAGCTGCTGCGCTCGATGGCCGAGCTCGGGATGGTGCTGATCGACTCGCCGCCGTCGCTGCCGGTCACCGACGCGGTGGTGCTGTCGCGCCACGTCGACGGCGTGCTGCTGCTCGCCACCGGCGACGTCACGAGCATGAAGGAGATCCGCCGCAGCGCCGAGGTGCTCGAGCAGGTGGCGGCCCCGGTGCTCGGCCTCGTGCTCAACGGCATCAGCTCCGACGAGGTCTACGGCTACTCCTACCGCTACCGCTACGCCTACGCCTACGAGCAGGACGCCGACGAGCGCGACGCCGACGAGCGCGAGCGCTCCGAGCTCCGCAGCCCGACCTAACCCGCCCGCCGGGCGGCGCGGTACTCCCGCACCGCCCGTGGCGACCGCCACAGCACCCGCACCACCCGGGTGACGTAGCCGGGCACGAGCCAGACGTCGCCCCGCGCCGCGATGGGTTCGGTGGCCCGGATGAGGGTGCGCGACGGGAACACCCGGCGCACGGCGTACCGGAGGCGGGCGACGGGCGACGGGCGACCGGCGAGTACGGCGAGGCTCTTGGCCCCCGACGACGCCGTGTCGGCGGTGAGCCGCTGGGCGACGGTGAGCGTCGGTGCGGCCAACCCGAGGCGATCGGCCATCGCCGCGCCCTCGGGCACCATGCCGAGGCCGGTGACGAAGGCGATGGTGGCGTCGAGCTGGTCGGCGAGGGCGGCCGCCGCCTGCCAAACCGCCTCCTCGAACCGGTCGAGCCCGCGGCGCAGGTCGTCGAGCCCCTTGGCGTAGCCGGCGCCGGACTGGCTCACGTGCAGTGCCAGGTGGAGGGCCCGCCCCGCGGGGTCGAGCCGCCGGCACGCCTGGCCCGCCACCGTGAAAGGTTCGGTGTGCGCCCAGAGGACTGCCCACGCTTCCCCGTCGGATCGCCCGATGCCGACGAGGGTGTGGTGGAGGTCGACGCTGGAGGGCAGGCTCGGGTGGGCCCACGTCGAGGCGTGCACGGCCCGCTCGATCTCGAGGGCCCCGGCCCGGATGTCGGACCACCCGTCGGCGGCCAGCACCGCGGTGGCCCGCTCGGCGGCGGCCGGCTCCACGTAGACGTCGGCGTCGACGTAGGTGCGTGGCTGGTCGGGATACAGGTCGGCAAGGGCGCTGCCCTTGAGGAGGATTGCCGCGATCCCGGCACCCTCCAGGGCGCCGAGCACGCGGGCGGCGACGGCATCGGCCTGGAGGGCGTGCACCAGCGGCCCGGAAACCACGCGAGGGTCGTACCACGCCGCCGCGCCGCCCACCGTGCAGGCCAGAGAAATTTGACCGGCCCGCGCTCGGCCCAGGTGGCCCAGGCGTTACGCTCCGTGCAGACCGGGTGACGCAGTGACTCCGGCGACGGGACAGGAGCAGGCTTCAGCATGCGCGATGAGAGCACGGAGCTGATGCGTGCCCGCTCGGCGGGCATCGCCACCAAGGAGGTCGGCGGCGAGGTCGTCGTCTACGACCTCGAGACCGACAAGGTCCACCTGCTCAACCCGGTGACCTCCACGATCTGGCGTCTGGCCAGCGAAGGTGACGGCGTCACGACCGAGGCGGCCACCGCCGCCGTGACCGCCGCCTTCCCCGATCAGGACGCCCCCGGGGATCTCACCCTCGCCGCCCTCCAGGAGCTGCGCGCGGCCGGCCTGCTCCTGTCGGCGACCGGCGCCCCCTCCTTCGGCCTCGACCGCCGCCGCATGCTCAAGATCGCCGGCGGCGCCGCCGTCCTCGGTCCGCTCGTGACCACGATCCTGGCCCCGCCGGCCGCGGCCCACGAGTCCGGCACCATCGCCCTCGGCGAACCGTGCGACACCGGCCATGCCCACGCGTGCGTCGGCGGCGTCTGCTCGGGCACCGACAGCCGGTGTGGGAACTGCCAGTCGCTCGGAACGAGCTGCGCGAGCACCAGGTGCTGCCAGAACGTGACCGGCACGATCTGCCGGAGCAGCACGTGCTGCATCATCGAGAACCAGACTGGGAGCACGGCCCAGTGCTGCAGCGGCTTCAACCGCGTCGACACGGTCGGAAACAACGGCTTCCGGGCCGGCGGCGGAGGGACGCTCGGTCAGTGCTGCACGCCGGCCGGCACGGTGTCACCCAACACGCTCGCGAGCGAGTGCTGCTCGAACAACAACACGACGACGGGTGGTTCTCCTGCGAGCCGGTGCTGCTGGCCGCTCGATACTGACACCGGGGTTGTCTCGTCGGGCGGCTCCTCAGTCACTGACCTTCGGTGTTGTAAGGGAACGGCCAAGCGGAAGGTGAACGGCGGAAACCTGTTCTGCGAGTGAGGTCAGGCGGTCTTGGTTACGCAGTCCTTGCGTAACCAAGGCCGCCGATCTACTCCCCCCGGACTGCGATTGAGCCGGCCATGCGGCCGAGCTTGGCCGCCCGGTCGAGGAGGGCCAGCACCTCGGGACCGCCGACGGCCATGGCCGATGCAACCTTGCCGTCGGCGTCGATGAGCAGCGCCGACGGTGTGCCCGGCGAGCCCATGGCGTTGGCCACGGCGCGCTCGGTGTCGGGCAGCACGCTCACGCCGTCGGTGGGCGCCCAGCCGGTGCCGCCGCTGGCTGAGGCCACCACCACCTGCACGCCGACCTCGGCGAAGCGGTCGAGGCCGTCGCTGATGTCGGTGTCGATCGAGCGGCAGAACGAGCAGCCCTCGTCCCAGAACAGCAGCACGGTCATGGAGCCGCTGATGGCCTCGTTGTCGACGTGGCGGCCGTCGGTGTCGTGGACGTGGAACCGGGGGGCCCGCACGCCGATGGGGAGCTTGATGCCGCCACGGGCGGCGCCGGCGCGGGCGATGAGGCTGCGCACGCTCTCGAGCCCGGCGGCCAGCGGCTCGGCGATGCGGAAGTCGGTGTCGACGAGCACGGCGCCGGGGGTGCCGGCGTAGCGGTACGCCTCGGCCACCTCGTAGCGGTCCTGTAGGAGCACGTGCAGGCCGTGCTCGTCGCGCTTGGCCAGGTTGGCGTCCCGTCCGCCGCTGGCGACCACGACGATGCGGAACGCCTCCTCGTAGATCTCGCTCCAGTCGGCCAGCTCGGGGAGCAGCACCTGGCAGGGGGCGCAGGCGGCGTCGGTGAACACGAGCAGCGCCGGCTTCTCGACGACGAGCTCGGAGAGGTGCCAGCGGCGGCCGTCGAGGTCGGGTAGCTCGAACACGGGCGCCTCCCGACCCACGGCGATGCCCTCGACCGGCGGGATGGTGAGCTCGAGGTCGTCGAGCTTGCGGCGCTGGCCCCGCTGGTCGCCGAGCAGGGTGGCCGCCACCACTGCGGCGACCACGAGCAGGGCGCCGAGCACGTTGAGCAGGGCAGCGGCGCCGTCGGCGGCGACAGCGTCGACGATGGAGGCGTCGGCCCGGCTTCCGCCGGCGAGGATCACGGCGGCGAGGGCGAGCAGGGCGGCGTTGCGCACGAGGGTGGTGGTGCCGATGGGCTCGTCGCTCATCTGGCCGAAGCAGTGGCAGGACGGCCGGGCGCCCGAGCGCAGCGTGCGGGCGATGGCGACGGTGAACGCGCCGAGCAGCACGAGCGCCATGCCGGCGCCGACGCGGGCGGTGTCGGGCACCACCAGCAGCACCACGGCCGCCGTCTCCACCACCGGGAGGGCGAGCGCCACCAACGTCGCGAATCGGGCGGGCACGCCGAGGGCGGTGGCCGCCTGCCGGGTGCCCTTCTGGTCGCGCACCTTGGCGACGGCGGCGACGAGGAGGACGACGGCGAGCACGCCGCGCAGCACGAGCAAGACCGTGGTCATCGTTGGAGAAGGGTAGTGACCGCCCTCCTCGACGCCGCCGCGGTCAGCAGCCCCGGGTGCGCACGAGCGCGTCCGCCATCGCCCCCATCTCGTAGGGGACGGCCCGCTCGAGGTGGCGGTTCTGGCCCCGGGCCACGGCCGAGATCCGCCCGTCCCAGCATCGGTCGAGCTGCAGCCGGGCCCGCCGCAGGTGGTCGCGCGACGTCACCGCCACCACGTGGTCCCAACCGCGTTCCTCGGCGACGGCGGCGAAGGCGCGGGCCTCCCCGCGGGTCGTGGCGGGGTCGGGGACCACGCAGATCACCTCGACCCGGCGGTGCTGGCCGCAGCGGAGCCGGGCCCGCAGCTCGGGGTCGGGGGCCGACACCACCAGCACCGGGGCGACGTCGGGCACGAGGGCGGCGGCACCTTCGAGCCGGGAGACGTCCCCGCTGAACACCACGACGGCGTCGGCCTCAATCGGCACCGGGTCGACCGGAGGCCGGACCACGCGATGGGCGGCGAACGAGCCGGCGAGCACCATGGCCAGCGCGGCCGCGGCGATCGCGCGCCGTGGGAGCCGGCGGCGCGCGTGCGTCACGGCGGCGTCCGCGTCGACGGTGGTCACCGCCGCAGCGCGTCGAGCACGTGCTCGATCACGCGGTCCTGGTCGGCGTCGGTGAGGCCGCTGCCGCTGGGCAGGCACAGGCCCCGCTCGAAGATCTGCGCCGACGTGCCCTCGACGAACGCCGGCGCCTCGGCGAACACCGGCTGCAGGTGCATCGGCTTCCACGTGGGCCGGCTCTCGATGTCGGCCGCCTCGAGGGCGAGCCGCACCTGCTCGCGGTCGACGCCGGTGACGGCGGGGTCGATGGTGATGCACGTGAGCCACCACGTGGGCGTGCCGTAGCCGGCGTCGGGCATGAACGAGATGCCGGCGACCTCCGCGAGCGCCGCCCGGTAGCGCTCGTTGATGGCGGTGCGGCGGGCCACGCGGCGGTCGAGGTCGGCGAGCTGGCCCCGGCCGAAGGCGGCCAGCAGGTTCGACAGCCGGTAGTTGAAGCCGACCTCGGCGTGCTCGTAGTGCACCGCCGGCTCCCGGGCCTGGGTGGCGAGGAAACGGCACCGGTCGGCGAGGTGGTCGTCGTCGGTCACCACCATCCCGCCGCCGGAGGTGGTGATGATCTTGTTGCCGTTGAACGAGAGGACCCCCGCGGCGCCGAACGAACCGGCCGGCTGCCCGCGGTAGGTGGCGCCCAACGCCTCGGCGGCGTCCTCGACCAGCGGCACGTAGGCCTCGGCCAGCAGCGGGACGATGCGGTCGTAGTCGGCGCACTGGCCGTAGAGGTCGACGACCACGGCGGCCGCCACCCGGGCCCCGGCGGCCCGGCGGGCGGCGATCGCCTCGGCCAGGAGGTCGGGCGACACCTGCCAGGTGGCGGCGTCGGCGTCGACGAGCACCGGGGTGGCTCCGCAGTAGACGGCGGCGTTGGCCGAGGCAGCGAAGGTGAGGTCTGACACCAGCACCTCGTCGCCGGGGCCGACGCCCAGCTCGCGCAGCACGAGGTGCAGCCCGGCGGTGCCCGAGGCGAGCCCCACGCCGTGGGCCCGCCCGCACACCGCCGCCGTCTCCGCCTCGAAGGCGTCGAGGTCGGACCCGACCGGAGCGATCCACCCGCCGTCGACGGCGTCGAGCAGCGAGGCCCGGTCGGTGCCGTTCACCTCGGGCGGAGAGAGGTAGATGCGGCTCACTGACACCTCGACCAGGTGGCTTGGGTCACGCCTCGATTCTGCTTGGTCTCGCCGCTAGTGGAGGGTCGGCGACGCGGGATTTGTCGCACTCAAGCCACAAGGTCGTTGCCCAGCACGTGGAGCCGGCGACGGCGAACGTCAACGCGCTCCGCGTATCCTCGCCCGAGTGAACAGGACAAGGCCTGAGGCAACGGTGCCGAGGCCATGACCTCTTCGCGAGGACTGCGCCACCGGCTGGTGCATCGTTGGAAGATCTGATGTCCGTGGCCACGAACGCAGCTGCCGACGAGGCTCAACAAGCGAGACCCCGGCGGATCCTGGTGGCATCAGACCTACGAGTGACGGCGGGCGGCGACGGATACTGGACCGCGACCTCCCTCGACCGCGCCTATTGGAGCGAGATGTTCGGTGGAGGCAACGATGTCACGCTCCTGCTCCGACTGGAGCGGGGAGATGGCCATGTCCGTCACCCGATGAGTCGCATTGACGGAGACGGCGTCGAGGTGGTGCCGCTACCAACCCTCCGTCCAGGACTGGCCCTGCCGGGCCACGTCATCGGCACCGTTCGGGCTCTCTGGAGGGAAGGCCGCCAGAGGGATAGCCCTGTCGTGCTCTATCTACCTGGTGTGGTTGGTTCGCTCTTCTTGATGGTCTTGACCCTCCAGCGCCGCCCGTTTGGTGTCCGTCTCGTCGGCGACCCGCTGGAGGCGACGACGCACGGAGGGGTGGGAGGTCGGCTCAGGTGGCTCGTCGGGGCGGTGCTTGTGCGCGTCACTCGACGAGCATGCCGACGGGCCGTCGCAGTCTCATATGTGACCGATTCGTACCTCCAAGGCCGGTATCCCCCCGGCGCTTCCACGGCGACGTTTGCCTGCTCCAACGTGAACTTGGGCGTCATGTCGCGTCCGCCAGAACGGCCGTCGCCGGCGGAGATCGCTCGCGAGCCGATGGTGCTCATGACGGTCGCCGCTCTCTCCCATCCCTACAAGCGGGTCGATCTGCTTCTCGACGCGCTCGCTGTCCTGCGCAATCGTGGTCTCGACGTCGTTGTCGAGATCATTGGCGATGGAGTCCTTCGCCCACAGCTCGAACGTCATGCCGTGACCCTGGGAGTCGCTGATCAGGTGACGTTCAAGGGGGCCATCAGCGACCGCCAAGCGCTGATGGATCAGGTCGCCGCGGCCGATCTCTTTGTACTCTGCTCCGACACCGAAGGGATGCCTCGAGCACTCATCGAGGCGATGGCTCTTGGGACGCCATGTGTGGGGACTCGCGTGGGCGGCGTACAAGAGCTCCTACCGGCGGCGGCCACAGCACCTCGCGGTGACGTCGACGCTCTCGCCGCGGTGATCGAACAACACCTCCTTCAGCCCGACTTGTGGCATGTGAACCGTGGGCACTGCCTCGAACGCGCCGAAGACTTCGCGCCGGGGCATCTGGAGATGAGACGGCGGGCATTTGTTGCAGCGCTTCGGCGGGCGTAACCAATGCGCGTGACGACCGTCGTCAAGACGGCAACCGGTGCCCGCTGGTCGGTGCCGTACGCGGTGGCGCTGAGACAGGCCGGGCACGAAGTCGAGTTCATACTGCCTGACCTCAAAGGTGATCTCGCCGAACGAGTGAATGACGCAGGCATGCGGGCGCGTCGAGCAGAAATCCCGTTTCTGCAACCCCCCAGAGCCGTTCCGGGCGCGTTGCGCCGCTTCCGTCGCCAACTCCTCCAGGGACCCCCCGACCTGGTAATCAGCCACCTTCACGCATCTGCGCTCAGCGTGCGTGCTGCGCTCCTCGGTACCCAAATTCCGTCGTTGTACATGTCGGCTGGGCCCTTGTACCTGGAAAACCGAGTGGTCAAGCTCCTCGAGCGGCTCACCTGGCGGCTCGATACCCACATCGTCGCGTCCTCCCCGTACCTCTACGGTCAGTACCGACAGCTCGGTGCGACCCGAGAACGACTTTCAGTCATTCCGTACGGCATCGACCCTGAGTGGGTGGCGGGCGCGAGCCAATTCGATCCAGCCCAAGTGCGAGCGGAAATTGGGATCCCGACGGACGCCTTTGTGGCTGTCATTTGTGCGTACTTCTACTCGCCGAAGCGGCTCGTGCACCGGGGAGCTGGCATCAAGGGGCACGATCACCTCTTGGAGGCTTGGCGGGAGTTCGCCCTCGATCGCGATGACCGCCACCTCCTCATCGTCGGTGCCGGTCACCTGACAACAGACGAGCCCTACTTCGATCGTCTGCGTCGTGACTTTGCCGACGTCGGCGGCTCAGTCCACTGGCTGGGGGGCACGAGTGACGTCCGGCAGTTCTATGTCGCCGCCGACGTCAGCGTGTCGCCCTCCCTGTCGGAGAACCTGGGCGCGCCTGGCGAGGCCGCCGCACTGGGAGTGCCATCGATCGCGTCTGCAGTTGGCGGCATGCCTGACCTCGTAGTTGACGGGTGGAATGGATGGCTCGTTCCCCCGCGATCTCCCGAGCGCTTGGTTGATGCGCTCCGGGACTCGCACGACAAGTGGAGGTCGGGCGCGTTGACGATGTTCGGAACCCGCGCCCGATTACGCGCTGAGGAATTGTTGAACCTGCCGCGCCTCATGGGTGACTTCGTGACGGTCTGCGAGAGGGCAGCTGACGTCCCGCGCGGCCGTGCGTCGGATCGCGCCGCCCGGTGAGACCAGTCATGACCGGAAGGAGGCCGGTTCGTGGCTGAACACCCAATTGATGACGCCATCGGGTTGCGTGGGCGCCCGCTGTCCTTGCTCGGCAATGTCCGCTGGTCCGTGGGTGGTAGCGGTATCCATGCGGTCGTCCAGTTCGTCATGCTGCTTGCGCTCGCCCGGTTTGGATCAGCCGCCGAGGTCGGCCGGTATGCATGGGCCTTGGCGCTGACGGCCCCGGTCCAACTCCTGTCGAACCTCGGACTACGTGGCCTCTTGGCGAGCGACGTCGCACGGTCACACTCGCTCGGTGCGTACTTCGTACTCAATGGCCTCACCTCAGCCCTTGCGCTCCTGGTGTCGGCGAGCTTGGCGCTCGTCCTGGTGTCCCGAAGCGTCGCCGCTGTCGTTCTAGCGGTTGCCTGCAGCAAGGCAGTCGAGAGTTTGTGCGAGGTCTCCTACGGCGTCTTCCAGCGCTCCTCACGCATGGACCTGATCGCGTGGTCGCTCGGCTGGCGCGCCCTACTCGGGGGAGGTGGATTCGTGCTCGCGGCTTGGCTCTGGGGCGACGCCTTCGTTTCGACCGCCGCTCTAGGTACAGGATGGC
>DATLFP010000058.1:0-74041 GCA_035540955.1 Acidimicrobiales bacterium | reverse complement strand
GCGCACGGTGCTCACCCTCTAGGACGCGCTGAGGCCCCGGCTCGCCCCCGGGGCCTCAGCGCGTCCTACAGGGTGAGCACCGTGCGCAGGCCCTTGCCGGCCTTCATGTCCTCGAAGGCGTCGCCGATCTCCTCGAGCGGGCGCCGGGCGGTGACCATCGCCTCGAGATCGAGCTTGTCGGCCCGCCACAGGTCGAGCAGGCGGGGGAACTCGCGATGGGGGTTCGACGAGCCGAGGAAGCACCCGGTGAGCTTCTTCTCGCTCATGGCGAACATCAGGGCGTGCACGTTGAGGAACTGGTCGATCTTGGGCACGCCCACCATCACGGTGGTGCCACCGGGCCGGGTCGCCTGGATGCAGGTCTCGACGAGCGACGACGAGCCGACCGCGTCGAAGGCGTAGTCGACGCCGATCCCGCCGGTCGCCTCCATGATCGCGGCCGCCACGTCGCCGGCCGCGGGATCGATCACGTCGGTGACGCCGAAGTGGTCGATGGCCTGCTGGCGGCGGGACACGACGGGGTCGACCCCGAACACGCGGGCGGCACCGGCGATGCGCGCCCCTTGGGCGATGGAGATCCCGATGCCCCCGAGCCCGATGATCATCACCGTGGCCCCGGCCTCCACCTTCGCGGTGTTGAGCACGGCGCCGACGCCGGTCTGCACCGAGCACCCGATGACCGCCGCGACCTCGAGCGGGGTGTCGTCGGGGACCTTGACGACCCCGTTGGCGGGCACGACCGCCTGCTCGGCGAACGCCGCCAGGAACACACCGGCCCGCGACACGGTGCGACCCTGGTGGGCGAGGCGGGTGCCGCCGTCGGGCAGCACGCCCATCATGTCGGCGTACTGGGGGCAGATGCTGAACTGACCCCGCACGCAGAAGTAGCAGCGGCCGCACGGCGGGCGGAGGCTGAGGATCACCTTGTCGCCCTCGGCGAGCCCGGTCACGCCGGCACCGACCGCCTCGACGATCCCGCCGGCCTCGTGGCCGAGGATCGCCGGGAACGGGCACGGCAGGCTGCCGTCGACGAAGTGCAGGTCGGAGTGGCACACCCCGCAGTGCTGCACCCGCACGAGCACCTCGCCCTCGTGCGGCTTCTCGATCTCGACATCGTCGACGACCTTGACGTCGCCGACCCCCTCCAGCAGTGCGGCTCGCATGCGGCCGACCCTAGTCAGGAGCGGGGTGCCGGGCCGCGGGGGTGGCGGGGATAACGTGCGCACCCATGGCCGTGAGCGCGTACATCCTCATCCAGACCGAGGTCGGCAAGGCCGCCGCCGTGGCGGAGTCCGTGGGGGCCATCGACGGCGTCGTGTCCTCAGAGGACGTGACCGGGCCCTACGACGTCATCGCCCGGGCCGAGGCCGACACCGTCGACGACCTCGGGAAGATGGTGGTGTCGAAGGTGCAGATGATCGACGGGATCACCCGCACCCTCACCTGCACCGTGGTGCACCTCTAGCCGGGACGACCCTCGCCGCCGGCGTCGTCGCCGCCCCGCGCCCGGGCCACGAGCGCCAGGCTGACGAGCACCGCGAGCACCGCACCCGCCAGGAGCACCCACTGCCCGTAGGCGCGATCGAGGCTGACGTCGGCCCGGAAGCTGTCATCGGCGCTGCTGGCGTCGATGAGGGCCCACACCGTGGCGACGGCGGTGGCGATTGAAGCGGCCAGGACGGCCCGCCGCGGCCGGTTGCCGGCGTCGACCATCCGCCAGCCGAGGCCGGCGATCACGAGACCGCCGAGCAGGGTCACCACCCCGTTGTTCGGCGAGTCGATGCCGTCGATGTTGAGCGACGGGCCCAGGCCCTCGACGGTGTGCCAGGGCAGCAGCGACCCGATGACGATGACGGCGCCCGCCAGCAGCAGGAGACGCCCGTAGACCCGATCCATGCGCACTTCGATGCCTCCTCAGTTGTGCAGGACCATGGCACGGATGCCGAGGCCCATCAGGAACAGCCCGCCCAAGCCGTAGAGCAGGTACAGCCGGTGCCGCATCTGCTGGCGGTACGAGTAGACGACCGCCACCGCGATGATTGCCACGAACCCGTAGAACATGTGGAACTCGGCGGGCTCGATGTCGTCGGCCCGCATGTGGGCGACGCCCAGGGCCACCTGCACGAAGATCGCGATCTCGGCGGCGGCGGTGAACCACCACAGCGCCCGGTGCCGGAGCGCCTCCCAGCGGTGGGCGCCGAGGGCCCAGCCGCCGGCCGCGGCGTTGGCCACCACCACCACCCAGGCACCGGCGATGTGGAGCTCGCGGAGGGTCAGCTGGCCTGGGCGGCGTTGGCCGCCTGCATGGCCTGGGCCTCGGCGTAGGCCTCGGCGCTCGCCTCGACGAGATCCTCGATCTCGTCGTCGCTGAACCCGGCGAGGGCCCGGAAGGTGCGGGCCAGGTGCACCGGGTTCTCCTCCTGCTCGCCGCGGAACCCACCGAAGGAGAACAGCTTGTCGACGGCCCGCTGGAACTCGAGGGCGTTCTTCTGGCGGTCGGGGTCGTCGGCGGTGATGCGCCGGAGCCAGTCGGAGCCCATCTTCACGTGGGTGACCTCGTCGGCCAGCATCCAGTCCTCGCAGAAGTAGAGGACCGGGTCGGTGGTGACCTCGCCGAACTCCCGCATCGTGTTGAACACGTCGATGGCCAGGCCCTCGAGGGCGCGGTTGACCCCGCAGAGCCGCAGCACCGGATCGATGTTGCAGCCGGCCTCGTAGAGCAGGGTCTGCTCGGCGAACTCGCCGATCTCCGAACCCATGTGGTCGCTCAGCTTCACGGAGATCTCGACGTGGCGGGCCTCGTCCCAGCACTGCCGGGCCATGTCGAGCTTCAGCTCGAACGGTGCCTGGTCGGCGCCCTTGCCGGTCGGGAAGTCCCAGCAGGTGCGTCCGGCCACCTCGAGCGCCTGGATCTCGCCCACGAAGATCCCGTGCATGAGCCCGCGCACGGCATCGGGGGCGTCGACGTCGGTCGGCTTGAAGCCGCTCTGGCGCTCCTTCTGGGTGGACGCGGACGCGTTGCGGGGGTCGAAGATCAGCTCTTCGACCTTCATCTTCTCGAACCGGGAGTCCCGGGCGAGCTCTTCGACGGGAAGGATCTGCTTCACGGGTGGTCCCCCTACGCATGCCGCCGGCGGTCGACTGCTTGTCTTGCCAACGTTAGCCCCCGGGAAACGCAACCCGGAGGTGCGTCAGAGAGCGGGCTCGTAGCTCCAGAGCTCGCTCGACATCGCCACCGGCTGCTGCTCGCCGTCGCCGCCGTGGGGCGACGCGCCGCCGGCCACGCCCCGGTGCCCGTGCATGAACGCCGGCGAGGACACCCAGGCGTTGAAGGACTCCTCGTCCTTCCACCGGGTCACGACGAGCCAGGTGGTGCGGTCGTCGGTCGGGCGCAGCAGCTCGAAGCCCTCGAACCCGGGCTGGCCGTCGACGGCGCCGGCCCGGGCCGCGAAGCGCTTGCCCAGCTCGTCGCCGCTCTCGGCGGGCACGGTGATGGCGTTGATCTTGATGACGGTCATCGCCTACGCGCCGGCCTTGTAGTAGTCGCGGGTGACCTCGTCGACCAGCTGGGTGGCGACGGTCGACGCCAGCTCGCCGCGGTCGCGCAGCTCGAGCACCGCCGGCACCGGGTCGGGGTCGGCGAACAGCCCCTCGTCGGTGTAGTCGGCGGGCCGCCCGGTCGGGTCGATCGTCCACCACGACGCCTCGAGGGCGATGCCGTTGGGGTCGTTGAAGTAGATCGACCGGAGGAAGCCGTGGTCGACGACGTCGGTGACCTCGCACCCGTGCTCCTTCAGGCGGTCGCGCAGGCGCTGCAGCGCGTCCTCGTCGGCGAGGTGCATCGACAGGTGGTCGAACTGCGACGCCTGCGGGAACGGCACCCCGGCGGGCTTGGCGAAGGAGTGGACCTCGACGCCGAAGTACTCGAAGAACGCGATCGTGTTGCCGGTCCCGATCTCGAAGAAGTAGTGCCGGAACGCCGGCGTGGCCAAGGTGGTGACCAGCCGGGCGCCGAGCACGCCGTGCCAGAACCGCACGGTCCGGTCCATGTCGGTGGTGATGAGCGCGAGGTGGTGGACGCCCCGCCAGCGCACGGTGTCGTCGGTCATGTGACCGAGCCTACGGCGACCTCGTGGCGAGTGGAACAGCCCCGGCCCGGCGGGCGGCGATGGGGCCGACCACCGCGGTCAGCAGCACGAAGGCCGCCGTCACCGCGGCCAGCTGGTGGCCCGACGCGAGCCCGGCGCCCAGGCTGGCGATCACCACCGAGAACTCGCCACGGGCCATGAGCGTCACCCCAGCCCGGATCCGGCCCGGTCGCGCCACGCCGGCCCGGGCCGCCGCGAACCAGCCGCTGGCCAGCTTGCCGGCGCCGCCGAGCACGAGCAGGACGGAGGCGACGGCCAGGCCGCCGGCGAGGTCGGCGGGGTGGATCTGGAACCCGAAGAAGAGGAAGAACACCGCCGCGAACAGATCGCGCAGCGGTTCGATGAGCGCCGCCGCCCGCTCCTGCACGGGGCCCGACAGGGCGAGGCCGACGAGGAAGGCGCCGATGGCGGCCGACACCTGGAAGTGCTGGGCGATGCCGCCGACGAGGAGGGTGAGGCCGAACACGGCGAGCAGGAGCGACTCGTCGCCGCCGGGCTCGAGCACCGAGCTCAGCCGGTCGCCCAGGCGCAGGGCGATCAGGAGGATCACCCCGACCGCCACGAGCGCGATGCCGACGGTCCGCGCCGTGGAGAAGGCGTCGCTGCCGAGCGCGAGGGCGGCGGCGACCGGCAGGAACACCGCCATGGCCAGGTCCTCGATCACGAGCAGGTTGAGGATCGCCGGCGTCTCGCGGTTGCCGAGGCGGTCGAGCTCGGTGAGGACCTTCGAGACGATGCCCGACGAGCTCACCCACGTGACCCCGCCGAGCAGCACGGCGGCTTCGAGCTCCCACCCGACGGCGAGCCCGACGGCGAAGCCCGGCACGAAGTTGGCGAGCGCGTCGACCGTGCCGGTCGGGACGCCGGTGCGCAGCCCGTGGCGGAGCTCCTCGGCGGAGTACTCGAGACCGAGGGTGAGCAGCAGGAGGAGGACGCCGATCTCGGCGACGAGCTCGATGAACTCCGAGCTGACCTGCAGCCGGGCGATGCCGCCGTCGCCCACCGACAGGCCGGCCAGGAGGTAGAGGGGGATGGCACTGATGGTGAGGCGGCCGGCGAGGCGCGACAGCGCGGCGAGGACGAGGGCGACGCAGCCGATCTCGACAAACGCGGTCGCGGCGTCGGCGCCGGCGATCGCGAGGACGTTCACGAAGCGAGGAGGGAGCGGAGCTGCTCGAGCCCGTCCGGCGTGCCGACAGCGACGAGCACGTCGCCGGCGTCGAAGACCTGGTCGGGCCCGGGGGCCGGGATCGTGGTGCCGTCCCGCAGCACCGCGACGATCGACACGCCGGTCCGGGTGCGGAACGCGCCGTCGCCGATCGTGGCCCCGGCGTAGGTCGACTCGGGCGGCACCGTCACCCAGTCGATGCCCAGGCCCTCGATCTCCTGCTCGACCACCCGTGCCGTCTCCCCGACGTGGGTGGCCCCGAGGAGGTCGGCGAGCAGCCTGGTCTCGTCGATGCTCAGGTGGATCACGCCGGTGCACGCATCCGGATCCCGCCGGTCGTACATGGCGATCTCGCGCCGACCGCCTCGGTGGGTGACCACCGAGACCCGGTCGCCGCTCTCGGACCTGAACTCGTGCCGGACGCCGACGCCCGGCAGCAGCGTCTCCTCGATCTCCGGCATGGACCCCAGTCTGTCGTGCGCCCGGCCGCCCGCGCGCGCTCCGGTCACCAGGCCGCTTCGAGGATGGCGAGGGCGTCGGCCTCGCTCACCGGGCGGGGGTTGGCCCGGACGCTGCGGTTCTGCTGCGACAGGCGGGCGACGGCGGCAAGGTCGTCATCGACGACGAGGCCGAGGTCGGAGATGCCGGCGGGCAGCCCGATGCGCGCCCGCAGCCGCTCCACCGCCCCCGCGGGGTCGTCCTCGTCGCCGAGGGCCCGGCCGATGCGGCGCAGCTCCTCGGGGACCGCCTCGGCGTTGAACCGCATGGCGTGCGGCAGCACGAGCGCGTTGGCGAGCCCGTGGGGGATCCCGGTGCGCCCGCCGAGCAGCTGCGAGAGGCCGTGGTGCACGCCCATCTGCGCGTTGTGCAGGCACCGGCCGCCGAGGACGGCGCCGATGAGCATGTCGCTGCGGGCCCCCAGGTCGTCGGGGGCGTCCACCACCCGCGGCAGGGCGTCGGCCACCCGCTCGATGCAGGCCAGCGCGATCACCTCGGCCTCCGGCGAGCGGTAGGGCGACCACGCCGCCTCGATCCCGTGCGCCAGGCAGTTCATGCCGGTCTCGGCGCTGACGCGCGCCGGCGTCGACCGGGTGGCGTCGGGGTCGTAGACGGCGGCGACCGGCACGATCGTCGGCCCACCGGCGCCGGTCTTGGACCGGGCCGTCTCGTCGGTCATGCCGAAGAAGCCGGTGAGCTCGGCGCCCGAGTACGTGGTGGGGACCGCCACGTGGCGCACGGCGGCGGTGTCGGCGTAGGAGGAGCCCGGGGCGCCAGACTCCTGCTCGAGGAAGAAGCACACCGCCTTGCCGAGGTCGGCGCACGAGCCGCCGCCGAAGCTCACGACGCCGTCGATGCCCTCGGTGTGCGCCTGCCGCAGGGCGGCCTGCACGGCGGTCGTCGGCACGTGCGACTGCACCCCGGCGAAGGTGCCGACCGCGGCGCGCCCGATCGATCGCTGGAGGCGTTCGCCCTCGGGCGAGGCGGCCCGGCCCTGGGTGGTGACGAGCAGCACCCGCCGGAGGCCGAGGTCGCGCAGGATCTTCCCCACGCCGTCGATGGCGCCGGTCCCGAAGTGGACCTGCTGCGTGTAGCCGGTGTGGGTCCAGTCGCCGAGAGCGGGCACCGCTAGCGGACCTCGGTCGTGGCCTGTCGACCGAGCTCGACGACGCTGATCCCGTCGGCGGTGACGTCGACGACGGTCCACGAGCAGTTGTCGGGGGCGAAGCACACGACCCGGTCGTCGCCGAGGGCGGCGCCCACGACCACGTTGATGGCGATGAAGTGCGAGTGGACCACCGTGTCGGTGTCGACGGCGCGGATCCGGTCGAGCACCCGCTGGCGCCACGCGGCGTGCTCGGCGCCGAGGTCGGACCACCGGCCCTGCATCGCCGTGCGCAACCAGGCGCTGCGGGCCTCGAGGCCGGCGGCGTCGGCGGGCGAGACGATCTCCCCCACCGCGCCGTCGACGACCGGATCGACGCCCCACCGCGCCGCGAACGGGGCCGCCGTCTCCCGGCACCGGCGCAACGGCGAGCACACGATGGGCAGCGGGCCCAGGTGCTCGAGTGCGGCCGCCGTCGCCTCGGCCTGCTCGCGACCGATCGCCGACAGACCGGGATCGAGGTCGTCGCCCCATCCCGCCGCGGCCTGACCGTGCCGGACCAGCGTGATGCGCATCAGAGGATGGCGTCTTCCCAGGGCTGGGTGGGTTCGACGCCCCGATGGATGTACCACTCGGTGCCGAACGCCTGGGCGAACACCTCGTCGGGCATGGCCAGGAAGAACGACTGCTCCGAGATCTGGCTGGCGTGGGCCCGCATCGACGCCCGCTTGCGGGCGATCCACGGGGTCACGTCGACGGCGGTGGTGATGAGGGTCTCGGGCACGCCGATCTCGAAGTCCGCGTCGGGCAGGTCGTCGGGCACGTCGTCGCCCGCCGCCTCCCGCATCGCCGCGATGTTCCGCTGGATGTAGTCGCGGTTCATCGTCGCCTCGTACACCTGCTCGACCCCGGCGATCTCCGCAGCCCTGACCCCCACGCGGTGGACCTGGATGTGGTCGGGGTGCCCGTAGTTGCCGTTCGAGTCGTACACGGTCAGGACGTCGGCCTCGTGCTCGGTGAGCAGCACCGCCAGGCGGTGGGCGGCTTCCTCCACGTCGGCTCGCCAGAAGCACGTCGGGTCGTCGTTGGTGGCGGTGCCGATCATCCCCGAGTCGCGGTAGCCGAGGAACTCGACGGCCGCCACGCCCAGCTCCTTGGCCGACGCCATCGTCTCCTGCACCCGCCGGTCGCCGAGCTGCTCGCCGTCGGCCAGGAACCCGTCGGGCACCTCGCCCTCCTCGCCCTTGGTGGCGATCACGAGGACGACCGTGTGGCCGTCGTCGGCCGCCTTCGCCATGACCCCACCGGTGGCGATCGACTCGTCGTCGGGGTGGGCGTGGAAGCAGACGAGCGTCGCCATCTCAGTGGTCTCCGCGCTGCGCGTAGCGGCCTTCGGCGTGCGGCTTGCCGCTCAGACGAGCCTGCACCTGCGCGCCGGCGCCGCGACGCGACACGCACCTCGTCACCTGACCGCGCCGGCCTCTCGGAGCTTGGCGATCTCGGAGGCGTCGAAGCCGAACCCGGCGAGCACGTCGTCGGTGTGCTGGCCGGCGTGGGCCGCCGGGCCCTGGATCTCGCCCGGCGTGCGCGAGAACCGCGGCGACGGTCCGGGCTGCACGATCCCCGCCACCTCCTTGAACGTGCCGCGGGCGATGTTGTGGGGGTGCTGGTAGGCCTCGTCGAAGGAGAGCACCGGGGCGTAGCAGACGTCGGTGTGCTCCATGATGCCGTTCCACTCGTCGCGGGTCCTGGTCTTGAAGACGGCCGCGATCTTCTCCTTGAGCGCCGGCCACTGCGAGCGGTCCATCTGCGCGCTCCACTCGTCGTCGTCGAGTCCGGCCAGCCGGCGCAGCTCGGCGTAGAACTGCGGCTCGATCGAGCCGATCGACACGTGCTCGCCGTCCTTGGTCTCGTAGACGTCGTAGAAGTGGGCGCCGGTGTCGAGCAGGTTCGTGCCCCGCTCCGTCGTCCACATGCCCATCGCCTTGAGGCCGTAGACGAACGCCGTGAGGGTGGCGGCCCCGTCGACCATGGCGGCGTCGATGACCTGGCCGGTGCCGGTCTTCTGGGCGTCGAGGAGGGCGCAGACGATGCCGAACGCGAGCATGAGCCCGCCTCCCCCGAAGTCACCGACGAGGTTGAGCGGGGGCACCGGCGCCTGGCCGGCGCGGCCGATGGGATGCAGCGCGCCGGCGAGGGCGATGTAGTTGATGTCGTGGCCGGCGGCGTGGGCGTAGGGGCCCTCCTGGCCCCAGCCCGTCATGCGCCCGTAGACGAGCGTCGGGTTGCGGGCCAGGCAGGTGTCGGGGCCGAGGCCGAGGCGCTCGGTGACGCCGGGCCGGAACCCCTCGAAGAGGGCGTCGGCCTTCTCCACCAGCTTCAGCACGGTCTCGACGCCGTCGGGGTTCTTCAGGTCGACGCCGATCGAGCGCCGGCCCCGGGCGAGGATGTCGAGCGGCGGGTTGGCGGGGTCGCCGCCCCGAACCGCCTGGGCGCGGTCGACGCGGATCACGTCGGCGCCGAGATCGGAGAGGAGCATCCCGCAGAACGGGCCGGGACCGATCCCGGCGAGCTCGATGATCGTGTAGCCGCTGAGCGGTCCGGTGCCCATCTAGGAAGCCCTCCTGGCGTTGGTGACGATGGCGTCGACGATGCCCGGCCACAGCGGCTCGGGCAGGTCGTGGCCCATCTCCTCGAGCACGAGCAGGTCGGCGCCGGGCACCGCCTTCGCCGTGGCCTCACCGCCGCTCGGCGTCACGAGCGGGTCGGCGGCGCCGTGGATCACGAGGGTGGGCACGTTCACGTTGCCCAGCGCCGGCGTGCGGTCGGCCGACGCCATGATCGCCACGAGCTGCCGGGCGACGCCGTCCGGGTCGTTGGCCCGGTCGAACGCCTCGCCCGCCCGCTGGCGCGCCTTCGCCTCGTCGAAGTGGACGGGTGAGCCGATGATGCGGCCCACCTCACCGCCCCGCTCCACCGCCTCCTCGCGGGTGGTGGGCCGCGGCGCGAGCAGGGCGGCGATCGCCTCGGGCTGCGGCTGGCCCACCGACGGGTCTCCGGTGGTCGACATGATCGAGCAGAGGCTCAGCGTCTTCTCCGGATGCCGGCACGCGACCAGCTGGGCGATCATGCCGCCCATCGACGCGCCGACGATGTGGGCGGTGTCGATCCCCAGCGCGTCGAGCAGTCCGGCGGCGTCGTCGGCCATGTCGTCGAGGGTGTAGGCCGCCGACGAGGGGTCGCCGCTCATCGCCTTGGCGATGTCGGGCTCGGGCCCACCGGTGATGCGGGACGACAGCCCGACGTCGCGGTTGTCGAACCGGATGACGTGGAAGCCCTCGTCGGCGAGGCGGCGGCAGAACCCCTCCTCCCACGCCGTCATCTGGGCGCTGAAGCCCATGATCAGCAGGAGGGCGGGGTCGTCGCTGCTCCCGAAGGTGTCGAACTCGATCTCGATCCCATTGCACTGCGCGCGCGGCATGGGCCGGATCATATGGTGACCGGCCATGACGACGTTCGGGGTGCACGCCGGGCTGCAGAAGGTGCCGGCCGGTGAGCTGGTCGACCTCTACAAACGCATCGAGGACCTCGGCTACGGCTGGATCTCGGTGTGGGACCACTTCTACGCCGCCGACATGACCGGCGACGCCACCTGCCTCGAAGCGGTGAGCATGCACGCTGCGCTGGCGCTGTCGACGACGAAGGTGCGGTGCGGTTCCCTCGTGTACAGCGTCGGGTACCGGCACCCGGCGGTGCTCGCCAACGCCATCGCCACGATCGACCACCTCTCGGGAGGCCGGACCGACGTCGGCATCGGCGCCGGTTGGAGCCAGATCGAGTACGACGCCTACGGCATCCCGTTCCCGCCGGTGGGCACCCGCATGGACCAGCTCGAGGAGGGCATCCAGGTGCTGCGGGGGCTGCTCCACGACGAGACGACGACCTTCGAGGGCCGCTGGTTCCAGGTGCGCGACGCCCGCAACGAGCCGCGGCCGGTGCAGGCCAAGGTGCCGATCTGGGTCGGGGGCGGCGGCGAGAAGCGGACGCTGCGGATCGCCGCCCGGCACGCCGACGGGTGGAACGTGCCGTTCATCTCGCCCGAGGAGTTCGCCCGCAAGCGCGACGTGCTGCACCGGCACTGCGCCGACGTGGGTCGGGACCCGGCGGAGATCCGCTGCACGATCAACGTGGGCATGGCGTTCAGCGAGGACGGCCTCCGCGAGCAGTTCGGCAACATCGCCGAGCACGTCCGGCCCGGCGTGCTGTTCGGCACCGAGGAGGAGATGCTCGACCGGATCGGCCAGTACGTCGACGCCGGTGCCGAGCAGATCAACATCGCCATGCGGGCACCCTTCGACCCCGACGCCCTCGAGCGCTTCGCCGCGGCCGTCGGGATCGCGTGAGCCCGCGTCGACGGCGGCGCACTCTTGTGGCGGTCTCGCTCGTCTGACGACACGAACCGCCACGAGACGCGTCGGGAGGTGGGAGCATCACCGGATGCCGCGGGACGAGCTGACCGGCGCCGACGTGGTGATCGTGTCGTCCCGCCAGGGCCGACCCAACCTGCCCGACGCCGGCTGCCCGTTCTGCCCGGGCGGGCTCGAGGCCCCCGAGGGCTACGACGTCCGCTGGTTCGTGAACCGGTGGCCGCCCATGCCCGACGATCGGTGCGAGATCGTGCTCTACACGCCGGTGCACGACGCCCAGCTGTGGTCGCTCGGCGTCGAGGGCGTCCGCCGCGTCGTCGACCTGTGGGCCGACCGGACGGTGGCGCTCGGCCGGCGCGACGACGTCGCCTACGTGCTGGTGTTCGAGAACCGCGGCCCCGAGGTGGGCGCCACCATCGCCCACCCGCACGGCCAGATCTACGCCTTCGACCACGTGCCGCCGGCGGCGGCGGCCGAGCTCGACGAGCCGTGCGCCCTGTGCCGCGAGCCCACCAACGTCGTCGCCGAGCGCGGCGGCTGGCGCGCCTGGGTGCCGGCGGCGGCGTCGTGGCCCTACGAGCTGCGCCTGGCGCCGTCGGACCACGTCGCCGACCTGCCGTCGCTCGACGACCACGGCCGCGACGCGCTCGCCGCGCTGCTGCGCGACGCCAGCCGCCGCCTCGACGCGCTGTTCGACGCACCGATGCCGTCGATGCTCTGGATCCACCAGCGGCCGACCGACGGCGGACGGTGGCCCGCCGCCCACCTGCACGTGCACCTCGCGCCGTTGCTGCGCGCCGCGGGAACGCCCCGGTTCGTGGCGGCCGGCGAGCTCGGGAGCGGCGTCTACTTCAACCCCGTCGATCCCGCCGAGGCCGCGGCCCAGCTCCGCGCCGCGACGGCCCCCGAGTGATCGCGTTCGCGCCGGGACGGGTCAACCTGATCGGCGACCACACCGACTACGCCGGGGGCCTCGTGCTGCCGATGGCGATCGACCTCGGCACCACGATCGAGGGAGAGCGGGGCGGCGACCTCGTGCTGCTCACGTCGGATGCACTCGAGGGCGTCGCGCAGATCCCGCTCGACATCGCCGACCCGGCGCGGGTCGAGCCGGTGTGGGCCCGCTACGTCGCCGGTGTCGTCGCCGAGGTCCGGCCCTCCCGCGGCTTCACCGGTCGCGTCACCACCACGCTGCCCGTCGGCGCCGGACTCTCCTCGAGTGCAGCGCTCGAGGTCGCCGTCGCCCTCGCGCTCGTGGGCGACGGCACCGACATCGACCTCGCCGCCGCGTGCCAGCGGGCCGAGCAGCGCGCGTCCGGCGTGCCGTGCGGACGAATGGACCAGCTCGCATCGGTGCACGGCATCGCCGGGCACGCGCTGCTGATCGACTGCTCGACGTACTCGATCACCCCGGTGCCGGTGCCGGCCACCGCCGAGATCGTGGTCGTGCACGTCGAGGACCGGGCGCTCGCCACCAGCGCCTACGGCGAGCGGCGAGCCGAGCTGGAGGCCGGCCACCCGCGCCGGACCCGTCACGTCCGCACCGAGAACGAGCGGGTCCGCGCCTTCGCCGGCGCCCTCGCCGCGGGTGACCTGGTCACCGCCGGCGGGCTCATGCTCGCCAGCCACGCCAGCCTGCGAGACGACTACGAGGTGTCGACGCCAGCGCTCGACGACGAGGTCGAGCGGCTCCGGGCCGTCCCCGGCGTGCACGGCGCCCGTCTCACCGGGGCCGGCTTCGGCGGCTGCGTCGTCGCCCTGTGCGACCCCGGGGCCCTCGCCGACGGGTGGAAGGTCCGGCCGGCCGGCGGGGCCTGGGTTTCCGCCTGAGGGGCGCCGGGTACCCCCGCGCCACTGTCACATTCACAGGCACATTCGCAGGCAGATCCGCACGCTGGAGGTAGCAACGTCATGGGCATCGGAGTGAGCGTCTTCCTGATCGCCGTAGGTGCCATCTTGAGCTTCGCCGTCGAGGTCACGGCCGAAGGCATCAACCTCAACACGGTCGGCGTGATCCTCATGATCGTCGGCGCCATCGGGCTGCTGATGTCGATGCTGTTCTGGAGCTCGTGGGGCGGCGCCGGGTTCGCGACCAGCCGCAACACCGAGACCGTCGTGCGAGAAGAGCGTCTCTAGTCCCACCCACCCCCACCCCGATGGTTGCCGGGCCCCACGGCCCGGCAATCGTCGTTTTCGGGGCGAGCCGCTTCACATGCGGTCGAGCAGCTTCACATGCGGTCGAGAAGCTTCACATGCGGTCGAGAAGCTTCGCCTTCTTCGCCTGGAACTCGGCCTCGCTGATGACCCCCCGGCGCCGCAGCTCGTCGAGCTTCTCGAGCTGGTCGGGGATGGACTGCTCGCGGCCGAGACCGGCGTGGGTGTCCTGTTCCTCCTCGATGAGGCGATAGATCTCGTTCTGCACCTGGGAGGGCTTGCGGATGTCGCTGAAGCTCTGCGTGCCCCGCTCGCCGGCCGACTCGATGGTGAGGTCGCCCGTGCCCATCAGCCGCTCGAAGATCGACTGGTTGAAGAAGATCGTGTTGACGCGGTCGAGGGGGATCTCGATGCCCTGCTTGGCGACGACGCCCTCGCGGAAGACCAGACGATGGCTGGTCACCACGAAGTTGGTCGTCATCCACTTCAAGTAGCGGCCCACGAACCACAGGAGCGACAGGAGGGTGAGCGCGACGAACACGAGGGTCACCGCGGCACCGCCGCCCTCGGTCCAGTCGCGGACCCAGCGCAGGTAGACGAGGCCCACGAGCGACACGGTGAGGGCGGCCGCCGGCCTCGAGAAGAACCACCAGTGGGGCCGGATGTCGACGACGAGCCGCTCACCGCTGTTGAGCAGCTTCTTGGGGAAGGGCACGGGACGAGCGTAAGCCCGACGGCGCCGCCGGTCTCGAATGTACCGACTACCGGTAGACGCGGCGGCGGTAGAGGCGGTCGGCGGCCACGACGCGGTCGAGGAAGAGCAGACCGTCGAGATGGTCGAGCTCGTGCTGCACGGCCCGAGCCTCGAACGCGTCCGCTTCGATCGTGCGCTCCTCGCCGTCGAGGCCGAGGCCCCGCACGACGATCGTCGCGGCGCGGAGCACGTCGCCGGTGAGATCGGGAACGCTCATGCACCCCTCCCGCCCCACGTGGGCGCCGGCCCGCTCCACCACCACGGGATCGAACAGGACGACCTCGCCGTGGCACGAGCGGGCCTTGGGGTGGCCGCTCACGTCCACGCAGAACGCACGCCGCGCCACCCCGATCTGGGGTGCGGCCACGCCGACGGAGTGCGACGAGCCCCGCATCGTGTCGAGGAGGTCGCGCCCGAGGGCCAGCGCGGCGTCGTCGATCTCGCCGACCGCCGTGCACCGACCTGCGAGGACGGGGTCCGGGAAGAACCGGACCGGCCGGATCACCGACGCGCGCTCACAAGACGTCGGCCTCGTCGGCCCGCAGGTGCACCTCGACGCCGAGGTCGGCGGCGAGCCGGTCGAGGTCGGCCTCGACGGCCCCCTCGTCGACACCGGTCGGGAGCAGCACCTCGAGCAGGACCACGTACCCGGTGCCGGCGCCTGTGGTGAGCCGGCGGGTCGAGAGGTCGACGATGTTGGCGCCGTGCCCGGCCAGGGTCGTCGCCACGCGGTGCACGATCCCGGGCTGGTCGGCCCCGTGCACGGTCACCGCCCACGGCGAGCCGGTCTCGGCGACCTCGGCCACCTCGCCGATGGGCCGGACCGTCACCGTGAGCCCGAGGTCGGCGGTGCCGGCGGCAAGGGCCTGCTCCAGGCCGGCCGCGTCCTCGGCCCCCGGCACCTCGACCACCAGGACCATCGCGAAGTGGCCGCCCAGCCTGGTCATGGCCGTGTCCTCGAGGTTGCCGCCGTGGTCGAGGAGCACCCCGGTCACGGCGGCGACGATGCCGGGTCGGTCGACGCCCACGGCGGTCACGGCGACGTGCGGCACGGCCCCGACGCTATGCCGCGCCCGGCTCGACGTTGTGCCCGTTCAGGCCCAGCCCAGCTCGTGCAGGCGAGCGTCGCTGATGCCGAAGTGGTGGGCGATCTCGTGGATGACCGTCACCCGCACCTGGTGGACCACCTCGGTCTCGGTCCGCGACCGGCGGAGGATGGGGTTGCGGTAGATCGTGATGCGATCGGGCATCGCCAGGGCGCCGTACTGCTCACGGCGGGTCAGGGGGATGCCCTCGTAGAGCCCGAGCAGTCCGGCGCGGGACTCGTCCTGGACCCGGATCACGACGTTGTCGATGTGGCGGGCCAGCTCCTCGGGGATGCCGTCGAGGGCCTCGCCGACGAGCTCCTCGAACCGCTCCGGCGGCACGTGGACGACCATCCCCCATCCTGTCACACCCCCTCCGTACATTCGTTCGACGTGGGCGCGACACGTCTCCTCGACGGGCTGACCGAAGCCCAGGCCGCTGCCGTCACCAGCGACGGCGCCCCGCTCGTGATCCTCGCCGGTGCCGGCTCGGGGAAGACCCGGGTGCTCACCCGGCGCATCGCGTGGCGGGCGGCGACCGGCAGTGCCGAGGCGCGGCACGTCCTCGCTCTCACCTTCACCCGCAAGGCGGCCGGCGAGCTGCGCACCAGGCTGGGATCGCTCGGCGTGCGCGACCAGGTGGCGGCCGGCACGTTCCACGCCATCGCCTACGCGCAGCTCCGGCAGCGGTGGGCCGATCGCGACATCACGCCGCCGGCGCTCCTGAAGCGCAAGGTCCCGCTTGTGGCCGAGCTGCGGGGCCGCGTGCGCGACGCCGCCGTGCCCCACATCGATCTCGTCGCCGAGATCGAGTGGGCCAAGGCCCGGCTGGTGGCGCCCGAGCGCTACGCCGACGAGGTGGCCCGCATCGGCCGTACCACGCCGATCGCGGCGACCGCCATGGCCGCGCTCTACGCCCGCTACGAGGAGGAGAAGCGGGCCCGGCGCCTCGTCGACTTCGACGACCTCCTGCTCCTGTGCGCCCGGGCCCTGCGCGACGACAGCGAGTTCGCCGCCGGCCAGCGGTGGCGGTTCCGCCACCTCTTCGTCGACGAGTTCCAGGACGTCAACCCCGCCCAGTCCGCCCTCCTCGACGGGTGGCGGGCGGGCAACGCCGACCTCTGCGTCGTGGGCGATCCCAACCAGGCGATCTACGCGTGGAACGGCGCCGAGCCGTCGTACCTCACGCGGTTCTGCGACCGGGAGCCCGGCGCCACCGTCGTGTCGCTCGAGGACAACTTCCGGTCCTCGCCGCAGATCCTCGCCGTCGCCGCCACCGTGCTCGGCGACCCGGGCGGCGGGCTGCGCGCCCACCGGCCCGACGGGCGGCTGCCGTCGGTGCGGGCCTTCGCCGACGAGCACGCCGAGGCTCGGGCGGTGGCGAGGGCGGTGCGCGACCGTCGCCCGCCCGGCACGCCGTGGTCGCGGCTCGCCGTGCTCGCCCGCACCAACGCGCAGCTCGTCGTGCTCGAGGAGGCGCTGCGGAGCGCCGGCATCCCGTATCGCGTGCGCGGCGGTGCGCCCTTCCTCGACCGGCCCGAGATCGCCGATGCCCTCACCTCGCTCCGGCGCCGGCCGGGGACCTTCCCCGAGCGCATCGCCGGGCTGCAGGCCGGGGCGCTCGAGGACGACGACGACACCCCCGCCGCCGCCGAGCGCCGCGGCAACGTCGCCGAGCTGGTGCGCCTCGCCGGGGAGTACGCCGCCGCCGGTGGTCTCCCCACCGTCGAGGGGTTCACCGGCTGGCTCGACGCCACGCTGCGGGGCGACAACGGGGCGACCGTCGCCGACGGCGTGGAGCTGGCGACCTTCCACGCCGCCAAGGGGCTCGAGTGGCCGGTCGTGTTCCTCGTCGGTCTCGAGCGGGGGCTCGTCCCCATCGGCCACGCCAAGACCCCCGCGGCCGAAGAGGAGGAGCGGCGGCTCCTGTACGTCGCCGTGACCCGCGCCGAGGACGAGCTCCACTGCTCCTGGGCGCGTGAGCGCACCTTCGGCGCCCGCTCGCTGCGGCGCTCCCCCTCACCGTGGCTCGACGACATCGGTGCGGTGCTCGCGGCCCTACGCCAGGGCGTGGCGCCCGCCGACCTCCGAGCGCGGGTGGCCGAGGAGCGCCGACGCCTGCGGTCGACCGGCGGCGGGAGCCGGCCGGCGACGCCGGTGATCGGCGCCGACGCCGACCCGGCGGTGCTCGACGCCCTCAAGGCGTGGCGGCGAACCGCGGCCAAGGCGGCGGGCGTCCCCGCCTACGTGATCTTCCACGACACCACCCTGGCGGCGGTGGCCGAGGCCCGGCCCCGCGACCGCGACGCGCTCCTCGCCCTTCCCGGTCTCGGACCGGTGAAGGCGGCCCGCTACGGCGACGACCTCCTCCGCGTCGTCGCCGACGCCCGCGCCTCGTAGCCGCCACCCCCCACCGAGCTCGAAGGTTGTCGCGGACACCCGCCCCGACCGGGCTCGAAGGTTGTCGCGGACACCCGCCCCGACCGGGCGAGCGCGACAACCTTCGTGAGTCAGGGGGCGGCGGCGTCGCGCCGGGTCATCATGTCGGCGATCTTCTGGAAGTCGACGCGGATGAACAGGCCCTCGGCCTCGGCGGTCAGGACCTCGCCGTCGAAGCAGCGACCGGTCGTGAAGATCTTGCGCCCGTCGACGCGGTCGAGCGTGCCCTCGAACCGCAGCTCACGGTGCAACGGGGTCGGCCGCCGGTACTTCACGGTGAGCGTGCCGGTCATGCCCGGGCTCCCACCGAGCGACTGCGCCATGCCGAGCACCTCGTCGAAGGCGGCGGCGATCCAGCCACCGTGGACCGAACCGGGTGGGCCCTCGTAGGCCGAGCCGAACACCGCCCGCACGATGATCTTGTCGCCGCCCCACTCGACCCGCATCGGCGGGGCGATCGGGTTGGCGGTGCCCATGACCGGGCTGTGGTCGAAGTGGGCATGGGGGTCGCCGCCGGCGTTGGCCGACTCGGCGAACCCCTCGTAGCTGCGCACGGCACCCGGGCCCTCGAGCGCCGCCGCGGCCTGCTCGAGGTGCGACGCCGCCCGCTCGATGGCGTCGTGGGGCGCCCCCGAGGTGACCAACCGCTCGATCACGACCCGCGCCGCGTCGGCGAGGCGGCGCATCTCGGCGACGCGCGGCGACGGCTCGTCGTGCGCCACCCACCGCTCGACCCAGCTCGCGGCCTGCTCGTCCGACACGGCCGGCGAACCTACCCGGGGCCGAACTGGGCGACGAACGGAGCGTGGTCCGACGGCTTGGTCCCCTTGCGGGCGTTGCGGTCGACGAGCACCCACTCGAGCCGATCCGAGAGGGACCGACTGGCGAGCAGCAGATCGATGCGCATGCCCCAGTGCTTGTGGAACGCGCCGGCCTGGTAGTCCCACCAGGTGTAGAGCGCATCGTCGGGGTGGCGCACCCGCAACGTGTCGACGAGGCCCCAGCCCAGCACGTGGGCGAGCGCCTCTCGCTCCTCGGGGCTCACGTGGGTGCCGCCGTGACATCGCTGCGGGTCCCACACGTCGCGGTCATCGGGCGCCACGTTGAAGTCACCGCACAGCACGACGTCGTCGTCCGGTGAGGCAACCGCGTCGAGGTGGTCTCGGAGGCGGCGGAGCCAGCCGAGCTTCCGGTGCCAC
This sequence comes from Acidimicrobiales bacterium, assembly GCA_035540955.1. Taxonomy (GTDB): domain Bacteria; phylum Actinomycetota; class Acidimicrobiia; order Acidimicrobiales; family CADCSY01; genus DATLFP01. The sequence continues at coordinate 55,064 of DATLFP010000058.1, read as the reverse complement.
TGCTCGTGGCCGACCTCCCGACCGTTCGGGACGTAGGTCGTCGCCACCCGCACACCACCGCACGTGGCGGTGAGCAGCCGGGCCTCGCCGTCGGACTCGCCGCCGTCGGCGAACCCGTCGACGACGGCGTCGATCCCGACTCGGCTCAGGATCGCCACGCCGTTCCACCGGCCCTCGCCGTGGTGCACGGCCTCGTAGCCGAGCGTCGTGAAGGCCATGGTCGGGAAGGAGTCGTCGCCGCACTTCGTCTCCTGGAGGCACACGACGTCGGGGCGGGCGATGCCGAGCCACTCCTCGAGCCGCGGCAGCCGGGCATGGAGCGAGTTTACGTTCCAGGTGGCGATCCGCACGGTCGGCACGCTAACGATGGACCCGCGTGCTGGTCACCGTCTGGTCCGACTACCTCTGCCCCTGGTGCTATCTGGGGCTCGACCGCGAGCAGCAGCTGGACGACCTCGGCATCGAGGTCGTCATCCGTCCCTACGAGCTGCACCCCGACATCCCGACCGGCGGTCGCGAGCTCCGGGCCGGCGGGCGGACGGCGGCGGTGTTCGACCACGTCGGCCGCGAGTGCGAGGAGGTCGGACTCCCGTTCGTGCGACCCCGACGATCACCCAACACCCGCAAGGTGCTCGAGGCCGCCGAGCACGTCCGCCTGACCCAGCCTCCGGTGTTCCCGGGCCTGCACCGAGCGCTCTTCGCCGCCCACTTCGCCGAGGGGCGCGACATCGAGGATCCGGACGTGGTCGACGAGCTGATCGTCGCCTGTGGGGGTGATCCGGCGCCGGTGCGGGCGGCGGTCGACGACGGCTCGGCCCATGCCGCGCTCCGAGCGTCGATGGTCGAGGCCGTGGATCACGAGGTCACGGGCACGCCGGCGTTCCTCATGCCGTCGGGGTTCGTCATCCCCGGCGTGCAGGACCGCGACACGATGCACCGCGTCGCCACCCGGCTCCTCGAGCGAAGCTGAGCACGCTCGAGACGCGAGCTGGGACTGGCCCGACCGGGCGTGCCCGGGCGAACCAGTCCCAGAACGGAGACGCAGGGCTCAGCGCTTGCGCGCCGTGCTCTTCCGGGCGCCGGCCTTCCGGGCCGTGCTCTTGCGAGCCGTGCTCTTCTTGGCCGGGCGCTTGCGAGCCGTGCTCTTGCGAGCCGTGCTCTTCTTGGCTGTGCTCTTCTTGGCCGGGCGCTTGCGAGCGCCGGCCTTCTTGGCCGAGCTCTTCCGGGCACCCGCCTTCTTCGCGGTGCTCTTCTTGGCCGTGCTCTTCTTCGCAGCCTTCTTGGCCGTGCTCTTGCGAGCCGTGCTCTTCTTGGCTGCGCTCTTCTTGGCCGTGCTCTTCCGGGCAGTCGCCTTCTTGGCGGTCGACTTCTTGGCCGTCGCCTTCTTGGCGGTGCGCTTCCGAGCCGTGGCCTTCTTCGCCGGCGCGCGCTTGGCAGTTGCCTTGCGAGCGGTCGACTTCCGGGCCGTGGCCTTCTTCGCCGTGCTCTTGCGAGCCGTGCTCTTCTTGGCCGCGGTCTTTCGACCCGCTGCCTTCTTGGTTGCTGCCAGTGTGGCCTCGCTTTCGGGCTGGTTCGCCCCGGCCGCAGCCGGGGCCCTGTCCACTGCCGGAGCGGCGTCGTTCGACGCGGCAACCGGCAGGGTCGTGTCGGCCGCTGCCGCGCGCGAGCGGCGGGGCCGAGGTGGCGTCGCGACCGGTTCGGTCGGCGATGCCGCGATGCGTTCGAAGCCGGGCAGCGCGAGGTCGATCCCGCGCCGGGCCGCTTCGATGGAGTGGACGACGAACGTGCGGACCTGGCCCCGCTCGAGCACGTCGCGCGCGCTGCGGGGCGGCGGGTCGCCCATGTTCTTCAGCGGGACGTAGCAGCGGACGTCGCCGATCTGGACATAGGCGCCGTGGCTGCTGAACTCCACGACCTCGCCCTCGACCGTGCTGCCCGGCAGGTGCTCGGCGATGAACTCGATGAAGGGCAGCTGGTCGTTGAGCGGCTGCTGAGGACGACCGGTCCGGCGCCGGCCATCGCCCTCGCGCGGCGGCGCCTTCGCCGCCGGCGGCTTGCCGGCCGGCTTGCCGGCCGCCTTGCCCGGCCCGGCCGCCTTCGCCCGCTTCGCAGGTGCGGCGTCGCCCACCGCCTTCTTCGCCCCTCGGGGGCGCCCCGACGACTTCGAGGGCGCCGTGGGCGCCGCGCGGGGCGCGGCGGCCGCCTTGGTGGCCGGCCCCCGCTTGCGCTTGGCGTCGCGGGTCGCCTGGCGGCTCTTGGGTCCTCGCACCGGTGAGCGCTCGACGAACACCCAGCCGACGCCGGGGACCGGCCGGCCGCCGATCAGGCGTCCCGAGTCGAACAGCCAGCCGTAGTCGCCGTGGAACTCCTGGAACGAGTCGTTCGAGAGCACGATGGCACCGGCGCGGTCGGCAACCTCGAGGATGAAGCGGTCGCCGCGACCGACGGTCCCGGCCGGCGTGACGATGAGCTCGTTGGCGGCAAGCGCGTCGTCGTAGAGCTTCCGCTCCGACGCGTCGATGCGGTGCTCGAACGTGGCGTCGACGATCACGGTGTAGTTGTCCATCGGCCGCTCGGCGATGAACGCGCGCACGGCTTCGTCGAGCTGCGCGAGCGAAGGCATCGTCCGACCTTCGGTCGCGATGTTCGATCCATCGACCACGAGATGCTTCGTTGCCATCAGCGCGTAACAGTCAAGCATCGAACGCGTTGCAATAGTTGCATCCCCGTACGATTTCTCGTATGCGCGACATGCCCGGTGAGGTCGTCGAGGTCCTCCAGTCCCTCATCCGGAACGCATGCGTGAACGACGGAACCGACGACAGCGGTCACGAAGCGCGCTCGGTCGACGTGCTGCGCGCGCTCCTCGAGGGGCCGGGCCTCGACCTGCAGACGTTCGCGGCGCGCCCCGACCGCGCCAACCTGGTTGCCCGCATCGAGGGTCACGACCGCGACGCGCCGTCGCTTCTCCTCATGGGGCACACCGACGTCGTGCCCGTGAACGCCGACGGGTGGACGCGCGATCCGTTCGCGGCCGAGCTCGCCGATGGCTACGTGTGGGGCCGGGGCGCGGTCGACATGCTCAACCTCACGGCGTCCATGGCCGTCGCCGTGCGCCGGCTGGCGTCCTCCGGCTTCCGACCGCGCGGCACGCTCATCTACCTCGCCGTGGCCGACGAGGAGGCCCTCGGTGCGTGGGGGGCGGAGTGGCTCGTCGACCACGAGCTCGACGCCGTGCGGGCGAGCTACGTGGTCACCGAGTCGGGCGGCAACCCCACCCGGCGCTCGTCGGGCGTGAAGCTGCCGGTGATCACCGCCGAGAAGGGCAGCCACTGGTGCACGCTGCGCATCGGCGGCACGCCGGGCCACGCGTCGCAGCCCTTCCGCACCGACAACGCTCTCGTCACCGCCGCCGAGGTCGTCCGCCGGCTGTCGGCGTACCGGCCGCAGGCGGAGATCCACGACACCTGGACGCGATACGTCCGCGGCATGGAGCTCGATCCCGAGCGGGAGGCGGCGCTGCTCGATCCCGGGGAGATCGAGGGCGTGCTCGACGACCTGCCGCTCGGCATGGCCCGCGTCGCCCATGCCTGCACGCACACCACCTTCGCCCCCACCGTCATGCACGCGGGGACGAAGACGAACGTGATCCCCGATCGGGTCGACCTCCAGGTCGACATCCGCACCCTCCCGGGTCAATCGGCCGAGGAGGTCGACGCGATGCTGAGCGACGCGCTCGGCGACCTCGCCGGCCGGGTCTCGGTCGTGGGCGCCAACCACGACCCCAGCACGGCCTCGCCGGCGGACACGCCGCTGTGGGACGCCATGGCCCGGGTTGCCGACGGCTTCTATCCCGGCGCCGCCCTGGTGCCGGCCATGACCGTGGGTGCCACCGATGCCCGCTTCTTCCGTCGTCTCGGCATCCCGTCGTACGGATTCGGGCTCTTCAGCCCCGCGATCCGGTACGAGGACTACGCGCTCATGTTCCACGGTGACGACGAGCGGGTCGACGTCGAGTCGTTGCGGCTGTCGACCGAGATGTGGGAGGAGCTGGCCCGCGACTTCCTGGGGTGACCATCGACGAATGACCTGACCGGACCATGGTGGTCAACCGTTCGATCCTCGATGATCGGTCTGTGCGGCGCGGGTTCGGGTCGGTGGTTGCTGCGGCGGGCCTCGTCCTCGCGCTCGTGTCCGCGACGGCGCCCGCCTCGGCACTGCTGCCCCCGCCGCCGGTCACCGCCACCGCGCCGATGGACCGTGTGCTCACCGAGCTCCTCGCCGGCGGCGGGACCATCCGTGCCGCAGCCGTCCTGTCCTCGCCGGCCACCGCCACCCAGCTCGCGCTCCTGCGCGGCGTCGGGCTCGACGCCACCCCGTACCAGGTCCTGCCGATGGTCGCCCTGCAGGGTCCGGCGGCCGCCATCAACGCTGCCGCCACGCTGCCGTTCGTCCGCTCCCTCTGGGGCAACCACCAGCTGGACTCGGCGCTCGAGCAGAGCACCGCGATGATCCAGGCCGACGACGTGGCCGACCCACCGCTGTCGATCACCGGCGCCGGGGTGCGGATCGCGATCCTCGACTCGGGAATCGACGCGACCCACCCCGACCTGGCCTTCGGCAGCAAGACGGTGCAGAACGTGAAGATCCTCGGCTACACGAAGCTGTTTCGGGACGCCGTCGTCGTGCTCGAGGATCTGCCGAACACCGACACGACCACCGGCCACGGGACCCACGTCGCCGGCGTCGCCGCCGGAACCGGCGGTCTCTCTGGCGGTGCGTACGCGGGCGTGGCGCCCGGCGCCGACCTCGTCGGCGTGGGATCCGCCGACGGTCTCGAGATGCTCACGGCCCTCGGGGGCTACGACTGGATCCTCGCCAACCACGAGGCCCTCGACATCCGGGTCATCAACAACTCGTGGGCCGACGGCACGATCGACTACGACCCGGACGACCCGCTCAACGTCGCGAGCCGGATGGCCTACGAGGCAGGGATGACCGTGGTGTTCGCGGCGGGCAACGACGGGAAGGCGTCGGGCAACGTGTACAACCGCTATGCGTGGCCCGACTGGGTCATCGGGGTCGCCGGCGTCGACAAGCTCGGCCAGCCCGGCGACTACTCGAGTCGCGGCGACGCGCTCCACCATCCGACCGTGAGCGCGCCCGGCTCCTGGATCGTCTCGACCCGGGCCCAGACCGGCGTGGTGAGCTTCCCCAACCAGCTGCCGATCGATCCGACCGATCCGGTGAACCCCCGGATCGTCCCCCCCACCCTGTGGCCGTACTACACCGCGATGGTCGGCACGTCCATGGCGGCACCGCACGTCACCGGCGTCGTGGCGCTGCTCCTGGAGGCCGACCCGACGCTCACCCCCGACGAGATCAAGGCCATCCTCGTCGGTTCGGCGACGCCGATCCCCGGGTGCGGTCCCGCCGACTGCGGGGCCGGCCTGGTGAACGCGCTGGCCGCCGTGCAGCGAGCAGCCAACGAGGCGCCGGTCGCCGCCCTCACGGTGTCCGCATCCTCGGGCCCGGCCCCGCTGACGGTCACGCTCGACGGTTCGGGTTCCACCGACGATGGCGCCGTCGCCGCCTACCACTGGGATTGGGAGGGCGACGGTGTCGCCGACGCGGTCACCGGCACCGACACCGTGGTCCGAACGTACGGCGCCGGCTCGTGGCGGCCCACCCTCACCGTCGTCGACGATCGCGGCGTCTCCAGCGCCCCGGTGTCGGTCGAGGTCCGGTCCTCGGATGCTCCGTCGGCCATCGTGCAGGCGCCTCGCAGGGCGCGATCGGGCGTCGTCGTGACCTTCGACGCGTCTGGCTCCTCCGATCCCGACGGCGCGATCACCTCCTACCGGTTCGTCTTCGGCGACGGGTCCGAGGTGGTGTCATCCGGCCCGGTCGCCAGCCACGTGTACGTCGTCGCGCGACCGACGACCTTCGGTTGGTACGTCGTCGTCACCGACGACGCCGGCGTCAGCGCCGGGGTGAGCGGAGCCATCAAGATCACGCCATAGCCGTTACCGTGCCCGCCGTGATCGAGGCGGTGCTGTGGGACTTCGGGGGCGTGATCCTCTCGAGCCCGTTCGAAGCGTTCAACCGCTACGAGCGCGAGCACGGGCTCCCGGCGGACTTCATCAGGACCCTGAACGCCACGAACCCCGACACCAACGCCTGGGCGCAGATGGAGCGCAGCGAGGTCGACCTGCCGACGTTCTGCCGCCTGTTCGAAGCCGAGGCCGAGGCCGCCGGCCACCGGCTCGTCGGGGCCGACGTGCTGGCCATGCTCCGGGGCGATCTGCGTCCCCAGATGGTCCGGGCCCAGCAGCGGATCAAGCAGGCCGGCCTGCGCCAGGCGCTCCTGACCAACAACTTCGCCTCCGAGGACGAGGACGGCCACGGGTTCTCGCGCCCCGACCTGGCCCACGCCATGGACGTCTACGACTGCGTGATCGAGTCGTCGAAGGCCGGCGTCCGCAAGCCCGACCCTGCCGCCTACGAGCTCGTGCTCGACGCGCTGTTTCTGCCCGCCGATCGCATCGTGTTCCTCGACGACCTCGGCATCAACCTCAAGCCGGCCCGGGCCATGGGCATGACGACGATCAAGGTCGTCGATCCCGACGACGCTCTGACCGAGCTCTCGAAGGTGCTCGGCCTCGACCTCGCCTGATCCTGGTCAGACCCCGGCGTAGGCCTCCTCGAGGAGATCCTCGAGCTCCTGGGCGTGCACGTTGGCCGAGCCCGTCGCCGGGCTGCCGGACTCGACGCGGCTGGCGTGACCGAGCTTGACCCGGTCGGGCAGCAGCATCAGCAACCGCGCGCCGGCGAACGGCCAGGCCCCCATGTTGTCCGGCTCCTCCTGCACCCAGAACACCGAGTCGGCGTGCTCGTACCGGTCGACCAGGGCCCGGATCTGCTGCTCGGGCCACGGGTACAGCTGCTCGACCCGCACGACGGCCGCCGGCACCCCCCGCTCGTCGCGCCGCTTCATCAGGTCGAAGGCGACCTTCCCGGAGCAGAGCACCACGCGCCGCACCGAGGACGGATCGCTCACGCCGGGATCGTCGAGCACCTCCCGGAACGCTCCCTGCTCGAGGTCGGTGATCGGCGAGCGCGACTCCTTGGCCCGCAGCAGGTACTTCGGCGTGAACACGACGAGCGGCTTGCGAATGCTGCGCCGGACCTGGCGGCGCAGGAGGTGGAAGTACTGCGCCGCGGTGGTGGCGTTCGCGACCTGCATGTTGTCCTCGGCGCACAGGGTGAGGAACCGCTCGATGCGACCCGATGAGTGCTCGGGGCCCTGCCCGTCGTACCCGTGCGGCAGGAGCAGCACCAGCCCGCTGGTCTGGCCCCACTTGTCCTCGGCGGCGGCAAGGAACTGGTCGATGATGATCTGGGCGCCGTTCATGAAGTCGCCGAACTGCGCCTCCCAGCAGACGAGCGCGTCGCGGTGCACCAGCGAGTAGCCGTACTCGAAGCCCATGGCGGCGTACTCCGAGAGCGACGAGTCGTAGATCCAGAACTTGCCCTGATCGGGCGACACGTGGGCGAGGGGGGCGTGCTCGTCGCCGGTCTCGTAGTCGACGAGCACGGCGTGACGGTGCGAGAACGTGCCCCGCCGCGAGTCCTGCCCGGCGAACCGGATGTCGGTCTGCTCGGCCACGAGCGAGCCGAACGCGAGGGCCTCACCCAACGCCCAGTCGACCTCACCGCCTTGCCAGAGCTTCCGCCGCTGGTCGAACTGGCGGGCGAGCTTGGGGTGGACGGTGAACCCCTCGGGCGTGGTGTCGAGGACACCGAAGAGGTGGTCGAGCACGGTGCGCTCGACGCCGGTCTCCACGGGCGGCAGGACCCCGACCGGTCGCCCCGGGCGCGGCGCCCGCGGCGTGGTGTCGGTGGCGAGAGCGCGCGTCTCGTCGAGCGCAGCCTGCAGCTTCGCCGAGAAGTCGGTCAGCGCCTGCTCGGCCTCGTCGATGGTGATGTCGCCGCGACGGACGAGCGCCTCGACGTAGAGCTTGCGCACCGAGCGGGCCTCGTCGATGCGCCGGTACATCAGCGGCTGCGTGTAGCTCGGGTCGTCGCCCTCGTTGTGGCCATGGCGGCGGTAGCACCACATGTCGATGACGACGTCGATGTTGAAGCGCTGACGGAAGGCGAAGGCCAGCTTCGCCACCCGGACGCAGGCCTCGGGATCGTCGCCGTTGACGTGCAGGATCGGTGCCTGGACCATCTTGGCGACATCGGTGGCGTACACCGACGAGCGCCCGAACTCGGGGGCGGTGGTGAAGCCGAGCTGGTTGTTGATGACGAGGTGGATGGTCCCGCCCGTGCGGTAGCCCTTCAGGTCGGACAGGTTGAGCGTCTCGGACACCACGCCCTGGCCGGCGAACGCGGCGTCGCCGTGGATGAGGAGGGGCAGCACGGTGTAGGAGCCGGGCCGGTTGATCCGGTCCTGCATGGCCCGGACCATGCCCTCGACCACCGGATCGACGGCTTCGAGGTGTGAGGGGTTGGCCGCCAGCTGGACCTCGAGGAGGTTGCCGGTCCGGCTGCGGAAGGTTCCCCGGGCACCGAGGTGGTACTTCACGTCGCCGGAGCCCTGGACCATGTCGGGGTCGACGTGACCCTCGAACTCGCCGAAGACCTGGGTGAGCGACTTGCCGATGATGTTGGCGAGCACGTTCAGCCGGCCGCGGTGGGCCATGCCCAGCACGGCACCGTCGAGCTCGGCGTCCGCCGCCGCCTCGAGCACGGCGTCGAGCAGCGGGATGGTCGACTCCGCGCCCTCGAGGCCGAACCGCTTGGCGCCCACGTACTTCGTCGCCAAGAACTTCTCGAACGCCTCGGCGGCGTTGAGCTTCTCGAGCACGTGACGCTGCTCGAGCGCCTCGACGGCGACCTTCACGCCCTCGACCCGCTCCTGGATCCACCGCTTCTGCTCGGGATCCTGGATGTGCATGTACTCGACGCCGATCGTGCGGCAGTAGGCGTCGCGCAGGATCCCGAGGATGTCGACGAGCGCCAGTCGCTCGTGGCCGGCGAGGCCGTTGACGACGAACTCGCGATCGAGGTCCCAGATCGTGAGGCCATAGGTCAGCGGATCGAGCTCGGAGTGGGTGTCGGGCTCCTTGATCTTCAGCGGGTCGAGGTCGGCGATCAGGTGCCCGCGCACGCGGTGCATGTTGATGAGCGTGTTCACCGCCAGGTGCTTGCGGAGGCTCTCCTCGAGCGAGTCGTTCGGGTTCTCGTCCCGCTTCCAGATGGCCGGCTCGTAGGGCACGCCCAGGGAGCGGAAGACCTCCACGTAGAACTCGTCCGCCCCGAGCAGCAGCTCGTGGATCCGCTTGAGGAACAGCCCGGACTCGGCGCCCTGGATGATCCGGTGGTCGTAGGTCGAGGTGATCGTCATCACCTTCGACACGCCGAGCTCGGCGAGCGCCCGCGGGTCGGCGGCCTGGTACTCGGCGGGGAAGTCGAGGGCGCCGACGCCCACGATCACGCCCTGGCCCGGCATGAGGCGGGGCACCGACTGCAGCGTGCCGACGGTGCCGGGGTTGGTCAGGCTGGCAGTGACGCCGGCGAGGTCGTCGGCGCCGATCTTGTTCGTGCGGACCTTGCGGATCAGCTCCTCGTAGGCGGCGTGGAACTCGGCGAAGGACATCGTGTCGGCCTGCTTGATCGCCGGCACGAGGAGGGTCCGGCTGCCGTCGGACTTCTCCACGTCGACGGCGATGCCGAGACCGACGTGCTCGTGGCGGACGGCGCCGGGCTTGCCGTCGACGAGGGCATAGGACGACTTCATCGCCGGCACGGTCTCGAAGGCCTTCACCACGGCGAAGCCGATGAGATGGGTGAAGGAGACCTTGCCGCCCCGCGTGCGCGCCAGGTACCCGTTGATGATCCGCCGGTTGACCTCGAGGAGCTTGGCCGGCACGTCGCGGAAGCTGGTGGCCGTGGGGACGCCGAGGCTGGCCTCCATGTTGAGCACGATGCGTGCCGCCGCCCCCCGGAGCGGCTCGGCGCCGGCCGCGTCGGCGGCCGGCGTGGCCGCCGCCGCCGTGGGGCTGGCCGACGGCTGCGGGGCAGGGCGGGACGGCGCGGCGGGCGCCGGCGGCGGCGTGGGCGTCGGGGTGCCGACGGCCGGCACCGGTCCGGTCGGGCGGTCGCGCTTGTAGTCGGCGAAGAACTCCCGCCAGCTCTCCCCGACCGACTGGGGATCGTCGAGGAACTGCTCGTACATCTCGTCGACGAGCCACGCGTTCGGGCCGAAGGAGGACGGGGCCGGCGCGTCACTGCTCATGCGGACCTGATGCTACCCAGCGGTCCAAATCGGCCTGCTGCCGGCCGCTCACGGCACCAGCGACGCGACGAGCAGGGCCTGGGCGACGTGGTAGGTCACCATCACCGCGGTGGGCATCCACCGCCGGTGGCGGTCGAAGCGGTCGAGGGCGAGGATCGAGTCGGAGGCGGCGAAGGTGAGCGCGCCGGCGATGCCCAGGGCGTCGCCGTGGCCGATGGCGAAGCCGACCATCGTGGCGATCACGGCGATGTACACGCCCACGGGCACCACCAGCGCTCGATCGGAGCGGGCGACCGCGGTGACGACCCGCACCGCCACCGGCACCAGGAGCACGAGCACCGCGAGACCCGGGCGGACCTCGGCGCCCGCCACCGCGAAGCCCGCCACGTAGGCCACGTGGGCCAGGAGGAACGACGCGAGCCCGGGCACGAAGCGATCGACGGTGGGAAGCAGGAGCACGTCGCCGGCCAGTGACAGCACGAGGGCGGTGACGAACCACGCCCGCTGGGCGCCGTCGGCGGGGTCGAGGGCCAGCGCCGCGACCACGAGCAGCACGACGACAAGCGGCTTGAGGACGCGCTCCGTCGCCGTCGGTCGCCGCCACACCGCGATCCAGTCGGCGACGGCCGCCACTGCAGCCGCGCCCAGCAGCCCCCACGACAACGCGTTCACGGCCCGTAGCCTGGTCGATCCATGACCGCGCAGTACATCTTCACCATGTACAAGGTGGGGCGCTTCCACCCGCCCGACCGCCAGGTGCTCGAGAACATCAGCCTGTCGTTCTTCCCCGGCGCCAAGATCGGCGTGCTCGGCGCCAACGGCGCCGGCAAGTCGTCGCTGCTGCGGATCATGGCCGGGGAGGACGATGGCTACACGGGTGAGGCCCGCCTCACGCCCGGCTTCACCGTCGGCATGCTCCACCAGGAGCCGGCCCTCGACCCGGGCAAGGACGTGCTCGGCAACATCATGGACGGCGTCGGCGAGACCGCCGCCGTGCTCGCTCGCTACAACGAGGTGTGCGCGGCGTTCGCCGAGCCCGACGCCGACATGGATGCCCTGCTCGCCGAGCAGGCGGACCTGCAGTCCAAGATCGACGCGTCGAACGCCTGGGACCTCGAACGCACCGTCGAGGTCGCCATGGACGCCCTGCGGGTGCCGCCGGGCGACGCCGACGTCACCACGCTCTCCGGCGGTGAGCGCCGCCGGGTGGCCCTGTGCCGGCTCCTGCTCTCCCACCCCGACCTGCTGCTCCTCGACGAGCCCACCAACCACCTCGACGCCGAGTCGGTGGCGTGGCTCGAACGGTTCCTGAACGACTACAGCGGCACCGTCGTCGCCATCACCCACGACCGCTACTTCCTCGACAACGTCGCCGGCTGGATCCTCGAGCTCGAGCGGGGCAAGGGCTACCCCTTCGAGGGGAACTACTCGGGTTGGCTCGAGCAGAAGGCTGCCCGCCTCGCGCTCGAGGAGCGCAAGGACGCCGCCCGCCAGCGGACCCTCGAGCGCGAGCTCGAGTGGGTGCGCCTGTCGCCGCGGGCCCGCCAGGCCAAGGGCAAGGCCCGCCTCAGCGCCTACGAGGCGCTCGCCGCCGAGGCCGAGGCCGCCGACCGGGGCCCGGACAAGCTCGAGCTCCACATCCCCCCCGGCCCCCGGCTCGGCGACCAGGTCCTCGAGGTCGAGCACCTGCGCAAGGGCTATGGCGACCGTCTCCTCATCGAGGACCTCTCCTTCACCCTCCCCCGAGCCGGCATCGTCGGGGTCATCGGTCCCAACGGGGCCGGCAAGACCACGCTGTTCCGGATGATCACCGGGCAGGAGACCCCGGACGCCGGCTCCCTGACGGTCGGTCCCACCGTGCAGCTGTCCTACGTCGACCAGTCCCGCGACACCCTCGACGCCGACAAGACGGTCTACGAGGAGATCACCGGCGGCATCGACGAGCTCCTCGTCGGCGGGCGCACGGTCAACGGGCGGGCGTACGTCGCGAAGTTCAACTTCAAGGGCTCGGACCAGCAGAAGAAGGTCGGCGTCCTCTCCGGCGGCGAGCGCAACCGCGTCCACCTCGCCAAGCAGCTGCTCACCGGGGGCAACGTGCTGCTCCTCGACGAGCCCACCAACGACCTCGACGTCGACACCCTCCGCGCCCTGGAAGACGGCCTTCTCGCGTTTCCCGGCTGCGCCGTGATCATCAGCCACGACCGGTGGTTCCTCGACCGCATCGCCACCCACGTGCTCGCCTTCGAGGGCGACTCCGAGGTGCGCTGGTTCGAGGGCAACTTCAGCGACTACGAGGCCGACCGCCACCGCCGTCTCGGCGCCGAGGCCGACCAGCCGCACCGGATCCGCTACAAGCCGCTCGTCAAGCAGTAGCCCGCCGCGCAGCCGCGTGAGTGCCGGGCAGGGGTGCACGGCGGAAGCACCCCGGCCCGGCGGCGCAAGGCTTGACGACGCGGAAGTCCGAGTCAAGCGGGGTTGCCACCCCGAGCGCGGTCGATGGTCACACGTCGAATCGGACATTCTGCTCAGGTCGCCGGAAGGTGGTGCCGATCACTCGGGCATGTCTGAGAACACCGCCACCGTCACTCGGGTGGCCCCGGTCAGCCGTGCCGTCCTGCGCCGCATCGAGCCCGGGAACATGGCCGTGTGCGTCCACTGCGAGCAGCAGGTGAAGTTCGCCGCCCGCCTCCACAAGCTGCAGGTGATCGCCAACGTCTACGTCGACGGCCGCTGGAACCGCGTCGAGCACTTCCACGACGAGTGCTACGAGCAGGCGGACACGCCCTACGGGCCGGCGGACTCCTCCAACACCACGAGCAGCCGCCGCGCCTGAGCGTCCGGGTCGCCGTCGGCCGGCGTGAGGACCAGATCGGCGGCGACCGGCGGCTCGTAGGGCGAGTCGATCCCGGTGAAGCCGGCGAGCTCGCCCCGGCGGGCCTTGGCGTAGAGGCCCTTGGGATCGCGCCGCTCGCACTCCTCGATCGGGGTGTCGACGAACACCTCGACGAACGGGATCCCGGCGACCTCGTGGGCCGACCGCACCGCTTCCCGGGCGCCTCGGAACGGCGAGATCACCGGTACGAGGACGACCACCCCGGCGTCGGCCATCAGCCGGGCCACCTCACCCACCCGGCGCACGTTCTCCCGGCGGTCATCGTCGCTGAAGCCGAGGTCGGCGTTCAGCCCGTGCCGCAGGTTGTCCCCGTCGAGCACGTAGGCGGGCCGGCCGGCATCGACGAGCAGCCGTTCGGCGCGGGCCGCGACGGTTGACTTGCCGGAGCCGCTGAGGCCCGTGAGCCAGACCGTGGCGCCACGCGACGGTCGCTCGTCGCGACCCACCTCACCGTGGTGCCAGGAGACGTCGGGACCGCTCACGGCGCGCATCCCGCAGGGCCGGACGGCAGTCCGGCATGTCGAGCGGCAAGCCGTCCGCGAGCGCCAGCGAGCCTCCCGGCGCAGAGCGAGACCATCTAATGCATCATGCCCGCAGCGACGGTGGCGTAGGTCGCCTCGTCGATGAGGATGAACGAGCCGGTCGTGCGGTTGCGGCGGTACTCGTCGACGAACAGCGGCGCGGTGGTGCGCAGCGACACCCGGCCGATCTCGTTCAGCGTGAGCGCGTCGGCTGACTCGTCCCGGTGCAGTGTGTTCACGTCGAGCCGGTACTGCAGGTCGGTGAGCATCGCTCGCGCCTCGCGCGTCGTGTGCTTGATGAAGTACTTGCCCCGGGGCCGCATCGGCTGCTCGGAGAGCCAGCACAGCATGGCGTCGATGTCCTGGCTCGCACGCGGCTGGTTGTGGGGCCGGCAGATCATGTCGCCCCGGCTCACGTCGAGGTCGTCCGTGAGGCGGACGGTGACCGACATCGGTGGGAACGCCTCGTCGACGGGCCCGTCGGCGGTGTCGATCGACGCGATCCTGCTGGTGAAGCCGGACGGCAGGACGACCACCTCGTCGCCCGCCTTCATCACCCCGCCCGCGATCTGGCCGGCATAGCCCCGGTAGTCGTGGAACTCGTCGTTGCGGGGCCGGATCACGTACTGCACCGGGAAGCGGGCGTCGATGAGGTTGCGGTCCGACGCGATGTGCACCTCTTCGAGGTGATGGAGGAGCGAGGCGCCCTCGTACCACGGCATGTTGGCCGACCGGTTCACCACGTTGTCGCCGTTGAGCGCCGAGATGGGGATGAACGCCAGGTCGGCGATGTCGAGCTTGGTGGCAAAGCTCCGGAACTCGTGCTTGATCTCCTCGAAGACGGCCTCGTCGTAGCCGACCAGGTCCATCTTGTTGATGCACACGACGATGTGCGGCACCCGCAGGAGCGAGGCGAGGAAGGCGTGGCGCCGGCTCTGCTCGACGATGCCGTTCCGGGCGTCGATCAGCACGAGCGCGAGGTCGGCGGTCGACGCGCCGGTGACCATGTTGCGCGTGTACTGGATGTGCCCGGGGGTGTCGGCGATGATGAACTTCCGCTTCGGCGTGGCGAAGTAGCGGTAGGCGACGTCGATGGTGATGCCCTGCTCCCGCTCCGCCCGCAGGCCGTCGGTGAGCAGCGCGAGGTTCGTCTCCTCACCGCGCTGGACCGAGGCCCGCTCGACGGCGTCGAGCTGGTCCTCGAAGATCGCCTTCGAGTCGTAGAGCAGCCGGCCGATGAGCGTCGACTTGCCGTCGTCGACCGACCCGGCGGTCGCGAAGCGGAGCAGCTCCATCTAGAAGTACCCCTCCTTCTTGCGATCCTCCATGGCCGCCTCGGAGAACTTGTCGTCGGCCCGGGTGGCGCCCCGCTCGGTGACCCGGGTGGCGGCGACCTCGGCGGCGACCTCGCGCGCGTTGCCGGCGGCCGACTCGATGGCGGCCGTGCAGGACGCGTCGCCCACGGTCCGGTACCGGATCGTGGCCTCGAAGACCTCTTCGTGGTCGAGGGCCTCGAAGTGCTCGTTGATCGAGAACAGCATGCCGTCGCGGCGCACGACGCGGCGGCGGTGGGCGTAGTACAGCGACGGGATGGCGACGTCGTCCTCGGCGATGTACTGCCACACGTCCAGCTCGGTCCAGTTGCTGATCGGGAAGGCCCGGATGTGCTCGCCCTTGCGGTGGCGGCCGTTGTAGAGGCTCCACAGCTCGGGCCGTTGGTTCTTCGGGTCCCACTGACCGAAGTCGTCGCGGAAGCTGAACACCCGCTCCTTGGCCCGGGCCTTCTCCTCGTCGCGCCGGCCGCCCCCGATCGCGCAGTCGAAGCCGTGCTCCTCGATGGCGTCGAGGAGGGTGGTGGTCTGCAGGCGGTTGCGGCTGGCGCCCGGGCCCGACTCCTCCACGACTCGTCCGGCGTCGATCGTCGCCTGGACCGACGCCACGATGAGCCGCACACCGAGCTCGGCGACGCGCGCATCACGGAACGCGAGCGCCTCGGGGAAGTTCTGTCCGGTGTCGATGTGCATGACCGGGAACGGGATCTTCGCCGGCCAGAAGGCCTTCTCGGCCAGCCGGAGCATGATGATCGAGTCCTTGCCGCCGGAGAACAGCAGGACCGGCCGCTCCATGGTGGCGACGACCTCGCGGAAGATGAAGATCGACTCCGCCTCGAGGGCGCGCAGGTGCGAGAGCTCGTACGTGTGCGTGGCGATCCGCCGAGCGTACATTCCTGACCTCCGAGGTCAACATTCGGGTCAGCCGGTACCGTCCCCTGCCGTGCCGGTGGCCAGCGACGACGACCACGCCCTCGCCCGCCGGGCGGTGAGCGAGGCGGGCGACCTCCTCCTCGAGCTGCGCACCCGCTCGGGTCTGCACCCCGAGACCATGCGGGCCGACGGCGACTGGCTCGCGCACAAGCTCATCCTCGAGCTGCTCCGGGCCGAGCGGCCCGGCGACGCCGTGCTGTCGGAAGAGGGCGCCGACGACCCCTCGCGGCTCGCGCACGAGCGGGCCTGGATCGTCGATCCCCTCGACGGCACGCGGGAGTTCGGCGAGCCCGGCCGCACCGATTGGGCCGTGCACTGCGCGCTCGCGATCAACGGGACCCTCGTGGCCGGCGCCGTGGCCCTGCCCGCCATGGGCCTCGTCCTCGGCACCGACGACCCGCCCGAGGTGCCGGCCAACGGCGACCGCCCGATGCGGGTGGTGACGAGCCGGACCCGGCGACCGTACGCCTCGGTGCTCGTGGCCGAAGCCCTGGGCGCCGAGCTGGTGCCGATGGGATCGGCGGGCGCCAAGGCGATGGCCGTCGTCCTCGGCGTGGTCGACGCCTACGCCCATGCCGGCGGCATGTACGAGTGGGACTCGGCCGCGCCGGCCGCCGTGGCGCAGGCCGCCGGTCTGCACGCCTCCCGCCTCGACGGCGCCGCGTTGCGCTACAACGAGCGCGACCCGTGGCTTCCCGATCTGCTCGTGTGCCGGCCGGAGCTGGCCGAGACGTGCCTGGCCGCGCTCCGGTGACTCGCCCCGACTTCGAAGGTTGTCGCGCTGCGCCGCCGCAGGCGGGCGAGCGCGACAACGTTCGTGGCAGCGAGCGCCAGTGAGCGAGCCGGTGCTGGTCGAGGTCGACGGCGGCGTCGCCACCGTCACGCTGAACCGGCCCGAGCGGCTCAACGCGTGGACCGGTCGGATGGAGTCGGCCTACCGCGCCGCGATGGCCGACGCCGAGGCCGACCCCGCGGTGCGGGTGGTGGTGGTCACCGGCGCCGGGCGGGGGTTCTGCGCCGGCGCTGACGCCGCCGCGCTCGGTCCGATGGCCGAGAGCGGCACCTACGACCCCGGTACGGGCGACAGCGACGGCGGCGGCGGGGAACCCGGCCCGAGCGGCCGTCTGAGCGGAGAGCCCGAGCGGGGGTTCGCGTGGCAGCTGCGGATGTCGAAGCCGGTGATCGCCGCCATCAACGGCCCGGTGGCCGGGGTCGGCCTCGTGCTCGCGCTGTTCTGCGACCTTCGGTTCGCCGTGTCGGGGGCGAAGCTCACGACCTCGTTCGGCCGGCTGGGGCTACCCGCCGAGTACGGGTCGTCGTGGCTGCTCCCCCGGCTCGTCGGCCGCTCCCGGGCCGCCGATCTGCTGTTCTCGTCGCGGGTGGTGCTGGCCGAGGAGGCGCTGGCGATGGGGCTCGTCGATCGCGTGTGCGGGGTCGACGCGACGCTCGACTACGCCCGCACCATCGCCGCCGAGATCTCGCGGTCGTCCCTGGCAACGATCAAGCAACAGCTGTGGGCCGACCTGACCGGTCGATCGCTCGACGACTCCGTCGCCGACTCCTACGCCCTGCTCCAGCGCATGGTCGGCGAGCCGGACTTCACCGAGGGCGTCCGCGCCCTGCAGGACAAGCGCCCACCCCGGTTCTGAGCCCCCAGGAGATCTCGGGCCGGTGGAAGCCCCACCAGGGCCTTCACCGGCCCGAGATCTGTCAGGCGGGGGCGAGCTCGGCGGTGGTGGGGTCGATCACCGTGGCGACGCGACTGATCGCGTCCGCAGGGAAGCCGCCGCACTGCGCGTGCTCGCGGACGGCGTCCTCGTCGTCGGCGATGTAGACGCAGTAGATCTTGTCGCCGGTGACGTAGGACTGCAGCCACTGCGCCCGCCCGGCCATCCCGTCGAGCACCTCGTTGGACTTCTGCGAGATCGCCTGCAGCTCGTCGCTGCTCAGCGATCCGGCACCCGGAATGGTCCGCTCGATCACGTACTTCGGCATCGTTCGTCTCCCTGTCATCGGTGGGGTCGTTGTGACACCATCACTGTCCATGAGCGGGGGCGATGTGCCCATGACCGCGACCCCAGCGGGGATGACCGATTCCCCACGGTTCGACCACCTGCGGATCAGCGGCGCCATCTTCCTGCGCGCCGAGTACACCGAGCCGTGGGCCTACGAAGCGGTCGACGGGCCGTCGACGGCGGCGATGCTGCATCCCGGCGCCGCCAACGTGGTGCTCTTCCATCTGGTCGCTGCCGGTCGGTGCTGGATCGCGGTCGGCGACGGCGACCGGCACTGGGCCGAAGCGGGCGACGTGATCCTGCTCCCGTACGGCGACCAGCACGCGATGGGCGGCACCGAGCCGGCCGAGACCGTCTCCATCCTGTCGTTCATGGACCCGCCGCCGTGGGACTCCTTCCCCGTGCTGCGGCTCGGACAGGGCGGATCGCGGACCGACGTCGTCTGCGGCTACCTCCACTGCGACGACGCGCTGTTCGATCCGTCGCTGCGCACGCTTCCCGAGGTGCTCGTCGTTCGCCCGGACGACGCCGCCGCCCAGTGGGTCCGGGCCAGCATCGAGTACGCCATGGCGGCCGGCTCCGAGGTCACGCGGCTGCCCGAGCTGCTGCTCGCCGAGGTTCTCCGCCTCCACCTGGCGACCGCGCCGGCGGCCGACCACGGCCTGTTCGCCGCGTTGCGAGATCCGGTGCTGGCGCCGGCGCTCGCCGCCATCCACGGCCAGCCGGAGCGGAAGTGGACCGTCGCCGAGCTGGCGAACCACGCCGCGGCGGCGCCGTCCACGCTCGACGCCCGCTTCCGGGAGGTGCTCCGGCGCTCACCGATCCGCTACCTGACCGACTGGCGCATGCACGTCGCCGCCGACCTGTTGGCGTCGACGCGGCTGACCGTCTTCGAGATCGCTCGGCGCGTCGGCTACGACGCCGAGGAGGCGTTCAGCCGCGCGTTCAAGCGGGCGCGCGGCACCGCGCCGTCGGCGTGGCGGGAGTCCGTCAGAGGAGCGTGACGGTGCCGGTGGTGCCGTCGACCTCGATCTCGGCGCCGTCGGGGATGGTCTTCGTTGCCCCGGTGACCGAGACGACGCACGGGATCCCGAGCTCGCGGCTCACGATCACGGCGTGGGTGATCTGGGCGCCGACGTCGACGACGACGGCCGCGGCGGGGACGAACAGCGGCGTCCACGCCGGGTCGGTGAGCGGGGCGACGAGGATGTCGCCGGGCTCGAGCGCGGTCGGATCGGACGGATCGAGGATCACCCGGGCCCGGCCCCGGGCCGTTCCCGGGCAACCGGGGATGCCGGTGAGCACGGTGCCGGCGACGGCCTGCTCGACCGTGGAAGCGTCGCGCCGCGTCCACGACGACAGCGGCGGCGGGTCGCCCACGATCACGAACGGCGGTTCGAGCTCGAACAGCTCGAGGTACTGCTGCTCGCGCTCGCGGGCGACGGCCGTCCACGCCCCGGGGTCGACGAGCACCTGATCGAGCTCGTCGTCGGTGAACATGAACAGCTGCTCCACCGTGTCGAGGTGGCCGGCGTCGAGGAGGCGGCGACCGACCTCGCGCAGCGCCAAGCGCATCTCCTGCACGATGCGGATGCAGTTCGTCTTCGATCGCTCGCGACCGGCGAGGAACAGGCGGGCCGCCCGCAGGCCGGCCTCGAACTGACCCGCCGCCTCGGCGTCGCCGGCCACGAGTACCCGCACCTCGTCGGCCGCGGCGTCGGCCTCCGCCTTGCGCTCGGCCTGGTGGCCGGCGGGAGCGGCACCGTCGGGCGACAGCCGCATGCGGTCGATGGCCGCCAGCGCCAGCTCGGGCTTGGTCCCCCACGTGTGCGAGCGCAGCTCCCACTCGTTCGGGCCCCGCGACCCGAACCGCTCGAGCAGCGCGTCGAACCCGTCGAGGAAGCGCTGGACGTCCTTCGAGCCGTCCGCCCGCAACCGGTCGAGCAGCCCGGGCACGCCGGCGCGGAACGCGGCGGTCAGCGCCTCGGATCCCGCGACCAGCCGGCCGAGATCCCACATCGCCATCGACGGCGCCGCCGAGTCGACGTCGCCGAGGCCCGCCACCAGCGTCATGGTGAGCTCGGGGCGGCCGACGGCGGCGCAGACCGCCGAGACCGTCCCGATCCCCATACCCGAGTTGCCGGAGATGATGATGTGACGGCCGAACAGGCGGCGGTAGAGCGGGACGAACGAGCGCGCGTGGTCGACGAGCTCCTGGTTCGACAGCTCGGCGAAGTCGGGCCGCGAACGCACGAGCCGCTCGGTCTGCGCGGCGTCGTCCCGCAGCTCGGGCAGGTCCTCCTTCGCCCAGACCTCGGACGCGAAGAAGGCCGTGAGCTTCTCGGTCGCCTCGGGCGAGACGTCGGTCGGCCGCGCCTCGTCCTCGTACGGCGGGATGCCCGCCATCTCCCCGAAGTACTGGAGGTCGACCTGCTCGGGGGTCATCAGCCCGGTTCGGAGGCCGTACAGCCGCGTCAGCGACATGTTGATGTACATGTAGCCGCCGAAGCAGTGGATGGTGTTCGTGCGATCGGGCTCGAACTCGTCGCGCCGGAAGGTGCCGGTGACGACGTACGCGTCCCGCCAGCCCTTCTCCCCGGCCTCGAACATGCCCAGCGTCGCGTTCAGCGGTGAGCACGGGTCGGGCATGACCTCACCGGCGTTCGCGCGCGACACGATGCGGTACTTCTCACTCGGCTGCGTGTCGGTGATGAAGGTGGTTCTCACAGGACCGTCACCGTGCCCTTCGTGCCGTCGACGGTGACCGTCGCACCGTCGGGGATCCGCTTGGTACCACCGGTCACCGACACCACGCACGGGATGCCCAGCTCCCGGCTGACGATGATGGCGTGGCTGATCTGGGCGCCGACGTCGACGACGACGGCCGCCGCGGGGACGAACAGCGGTGTCCAGGACGGGTCGGTGATGGGGGCGACGAGCACGTCGCCGGGCTCGAGCGCCGTCGGGTCGTTGCTGTCGAGGATCACCCGCGCCCGGCCCGTGGCCACACCTGGGCACCCGGGCAGCCCCTCGAGCACGTCTCCGGGCTGCGCGAGGTCGTGGCGGTCCGCGTCGCGACGCGCCCACGTCGAGGCCGGCGGGATGTTGCCGGTGGTGACCACGAACGGCGGCTCGAGTGCCGCCAGCTCGGCGTACCACGCCTTGCGTTCGCGGATGGTCCCGGTGAACGACGCCGGATCGGCTAGGAACGCGTCGTACTCGTCGTCGCGGATCATCCCGAAGTCGTTGATGTCGTCGAAGTGACCGGCCTCGACCATCCGCCGACCGAGCTCGCGCATCGCCATCCGGGCCTCGTGCGTCAGCCGGATGATCGTCGTCTTGGTGCGCTCCCGGCCGGCGAGGAACACCCCGGCGGCGCGCACGGCGGCGAGGAACTGGCCCTGCGTCTCGGGATCGCCCGCCAGCTGCTCACCGATGTGGGCCACGAGCGCCTCCCGGTCGGCGGCCATCGCCTCGTGGTGCTTCTGCGGGGCGTCGATCTCGCTGGTGAGCCGCATCCGGTCGATGGCGCCGAGCGCGAGACCGGGCCGGGTCTCCCACGTCGGCGACCGCATCTCCCACTCGTTGGGGCCCCGGGAGCCGAACTCGTAGAGGAAGTCGTCGAAGGCGGCGACGAACCGCTGCTCCTCGGGGTCGTCGCTGGCCCGCAGCCGCTCGACGAGATCGCCGGTCCCCGCCTCGAACTGGGCGGTGATCGCCGGTGACGCCGCCGCCATCCGGCCCAGCTCCCACATGGCCCATGACGGCGCCGCCGAGTCGACCCCGCCGATGCCGGCGATGAGCCGGTTGGCGAGGGTGGGATCGCCGACCGCCTGGCACACCTGGGCGATGATCCCCGCCGGCACCGTCGAGCAGTAGGTGATGAAGAGGTGCTCGCCGAACAGCGTGCGGAACCAGGTGCCCATCAGGTCGCGCAGGCGGTCGACGAGCGCGGCGTCCGGCAGCGTCGTGAGGTCCGGGCGCTCGGCCCGCAGCTCGGCGATGGCCTGCTGGTGCTCGACCAGCTCGGGCAGCGACTCGGTGGTGAGGATCCACTGCAGGGTGGCGCCGCACGCCGCCGACCGCTCGTCGCTCTCGTCGCCGTCCGCCGGTTCGTAGGGCGGGATGCCGGGCTGCACCCCGAACAGCGAGTAGTCGATCGCCTCCCACGTGAGCCCTGGCGTGCGCACCCCCATCAGCCGGGAGACCGACACGTTCAGGTAGCAGTACCCCCCGAACACGCCCATGACCTCGAGGTTGTCGGGATCGAACTCGGCGTGCGTGACGGCACCGAAGCGCTCGAGCGCGTCGCGCCAGCCGGCCTCGCCGTACTTCGCGCCGGCCACCGTCCAGGACAGCGGGGTGACGGGATCGGGGAACACCTCGCCGACGTTCGCCCGCGTGTAGATGCGGAACCGCTCACTGGGTCGGTTGTCCACGACCCACGGCTGATCCAGCTCGACCATGCAACCCCCCGGAGCTCCGCCTACCTGATCCGAGCAACGTAGCGAGGAACGGGTCGCCGGGCGCCGCGGCGCGAAGTCGGTACCGTCGCGCGCGATGCGGCTCGTCATCGCCACCTGCTCGGTCGACTACGCCGGGCGGCTCACCGCCCACCTGCCCATGGCGACCCGGCTCCTCATGGTGAAGGCCGACGGGTCGATCTCGATCCACTGCGACGACCGCGCCTTCAAGCCGCTCAACTGGATGAACCCGCCGTGCCGGATCGTCGAGGAGGAGGGCCGGTGGCTCGTCTCCTCGCCGAAGGGCGAGACGCTCACGATCACGATCGAGGAGATCCACACCGACCTCTCGCATGAGCTCGGCGAGGACCCGGGGCTGCGCAAGGACGGCGTCGAGGCCCACCTGCAGGAGCTGCTGGCGGCCAACCCCGAGGTGCTGGCACACGGCCTCCGGCTGGTGAAGCGGGAGCACTTCACCGACATCGGGCCGGTCGACCTGCTGTGCCGTGACGAGGCGGGCGCGTGCGTGGCGGTGGAGGTCAAGCGGGTCGGCGAGATCGCCGGGGTCGAGCAGCTCGTGCGCTACCTCGAGCGCATGGAGCTCGACCCGGCGCTGTCCCCGGTCCGGGGCATCTTCGCGGCCCAGCAGATCAAGCCCCAGGCCCGGGTGCTGGCCGCCGCCCGGGGCATCGAGTGCGTCGAGGTCGACTACGACGCCCTCCGCGGCATCGAGTCGAACGTCCTCTCGCTTTTCTGATCGTCTCCGCTCTGCGCGCGCGGCTCGTTGCGCTCGCGATCGGCTTGCCGCTCCGACTGCCGGACTGCCGTCCGGCCCTGCGGCTGCGCGCCCTTGGCTCGTTGCGCTTCTACCGGTAGGTCATCCTGCCGTCGGTGATGACCACCTGGCCGGTCTGGGTGCGGGTGGTGAACACGGCTTCGCCGTCACCCACGCGCCACATCGAGACGGTCAGCTCGTCGCCCGGGAAGACGGGCGATGAGAACCGCCCGGCCATGCTCCGGAACCGCGCCGGATCGCCGTCGCACAGCCCGTGCAGGAGGGCGCGGCCGGTGAACCCGTAGGTGCAGAGGCCATGGAGGATCGGACGGTCGAACCCGGCGAGCTTGGCGAACTCGGGATCGGAGTGCAGCGGGTTGCGGTCGCCGGACAGCCGGTACACGAGGGCCTGGTCGGGCAGCGTCTGGTAGCTGATCTCGACATCGGGTGTCCGGTCGGGCGGCTCGTTGCCGCCGCCCGACGGGCCCCGGTCGCCGCCGAACCCGCCGGCGCCGCGGATGTACACCGAGGAGCGGGTCGTGAACCGGGGCTCAGCGGTCTTGGCATCGACCGAGGTCGACTCGGTGGCGATCACCGCTCCCTTGCCCTTGTCGTAGATGCCGGTGATACGGGACGTGGTGCTCACCGTCCCCTCGACGGGGATGGGGCCCGCCAGCTCGAAGGCCTGCTCGCCGTGGACCAGCTGGGTGAAGTCGATGTCGCCGGCGGCGGCCATGGCGGGCGCGCCGGCGCCGGCGATCACCGCGAACGTGGGCAGCACCTGCTGGGTGATCCCCTTGCTGTTCTCGGTGGTGAACGGGAGCTCGCTGGTGCCGGCGCCCACCCCGACCGCGTAGAGCAGCGCGTCCTTGGAGGTCCACGACCGCTCCACCGGTCCGGCTTCGGCTCCGACGGCATCCGGGTTGATGGGCATGGAACATCTTGCTCCAGTCGGCAGACTTGGCGCTCTTGAGACGCCGACTGCTCCTCGCCGGGATCCCCCTCGCGGTCCTCGCCCTCCTCGTCACCGCGTGGATCCTCGACGCCCGCGCCCACGATGGTGAGGCCCTCCGCAACGTCGAGGTGGCCGGACATCGGGTCGGCGGGCTCGGCGGCGACGCCCTCACCACCGCCGTGGAGGAGGTCGCCGGGCGCTACGCCGAGGCGACGGTGATGATCGTCACGCCCGACGGCGAGCTCGAGGCGGCGGCCGCCGATCTGGGGCTCGCCCTCGACGTCGAGGGCACCGTCGAGCGGGCCCTGGCGGCCGGACGGCGCGACGCCCTCCCGATGCGGCCCCTCCGCTGGCTGCGCTCCCTCGTCGGCGCCCGGGAGGCCGGGGTCGTCGTCGACGTCGACCGCGACAAGGTCCGGTTCTTCGTGGGCGCCGAGGATCCCACCGCCCGGCGCGAGCCGCGGGAGCCGGGCATCGTCGGCGACTCGGGCGAGATCGCGGTGGTGCTGGGCGAGGCCGGCGAGGGGCTCGACGCCGCCGAGGTGGCCGACGCCATCGAGTCCGCCGGCGCCGACGGCCGGCTCCCGATCGTCGTCGAGGTGGCGCCCACGACGATCCAACCCCGGTTCAGTCGCGAGGACGCGGAAGCGCTCGCCCGCACGGCCGAGGAGCTCACGGCGTCATCCCTCGCGGTGTCCGCCGGCGGCAAGGACGTCAGCATCCCGCCCGGGACGGTGCGAACGTGGCTGCGTTCCGACGCCGGGCCCGAGGGCCTCGAGCTCCGCCTCGACGGCGACCGCGTGCTCGCCGACCTGCGCGACCTCCTCGGGGATGTCGGCACCAGCCCGCAGAACGCGCGGTTCACCGTCGAGGGCGGTCGCCCGAGGATCATCCCCGGCGAGCCGGGCCGGACGTGCTGCGACGAGACGGCCGTCGGCTACCTGCTCGGTGCGGTGAAGGCCGGCAACGCGGGGCCCGTCACCCTCCCGCTCACCGAGCTCGAGCCCGACCAGTCCACCGCCGCGCTCGAAGCGCTCGGCATCGTGGAGGAGATCGGGAGCTTCACCACCCGCCACGACTGCTGCCAGGGCCGGGTCACCAACATCCATCGCATCGCCGACATCGTCCGCGGTGTGGTGATCCGCCCGGGCGCGCAGTTCTCGGTGAACGAGTTCGTGGGGCGGCGCACCGCCGAGCGGGGCTTCGTCGAGGGCGGCGTCATCCAGAACGGCGTGTTCGAGACGAGCATCGGAGGCGGGATCTCCCAGTTCGCCACGACGCTCTTCAACGCCGCCTTCTTCGGTGGTCTCGACTTCGTCGAGTACCAGTCGCACTCGATCTACATCTCTCGGTATCCCTATGGCCGCGAGGCGACGCTGTCGTTCCCCAAGCCCGACCTCGTCCTCAGGAACTCGACGCCCCACGGCGTGCTCGTCTGGCCCACCTACACGGGGACCACGATCACCGTCACGCTCTACTCGACCACCTACGCCAAGGGCGAGCAGACGGCGCAGTCCGAGGCTCCCGTCGGTCAGGCCGGGTGCAAGCGGGTCACGACCACCCGCACCCGCACCTACCGCGACGGGCGCACCGAGACCGACCGGGTGCACGCCGTGTACCGCCCCGCCGAGGGAGTGCGGTGCGACGGCCCGCCACCCACGACGACGACGACGACCGCGCCCGAGCCGGAACCCGAACCCGAGCCCTCACCCGACCCCGACCCGTCGCCCGAGGACACCTGAGCCGCTCGGTCTCGGCGCCGCGCGCCGAGAAGGGCGGGCACGGCCGGCGGCTCTAGCCTCGGGCGCCGTGCAGGCGGTCGACGTGGTGGTCGTGGGCGCCGGACCGGCCGGGGTGGCGGCGGCGGTCCCGCTGGCGCGCGCCGGCCGCGACGTGCTCGTCGTGGACAAGGCCGTCTTCCCCCGCGACAAGTGCTGCGGCGACGGGCTCACCACCCTGGCCCTCCGCGAGCTCGAGGCGCTCGGCTTCGTCCCCGACCTCCCCGGCTGGCAGGTGGTGGACGACGTCGTCGTGCGCAGCCCGTCGGGTCGCGAGGTCGTGTTCCCGCTCCCCCGCCAGCGGGGCACCTACGCCGCGGTGGTGCCCCGGATGGAGCTCGACGCCGCCCTCGTCGACCTGGCGCGGAGCGCCGGCGCCAAGGTGGCCGACGGGCACGGCTTCGAGGCGATCGAGGTCGACCCCGAGCGGGTCGTGGTGCATGCCGCCGGCATCGGACCCGTCGCCGCCCGGTACGCCATCGCCGCCGACGGGATGTGGTCGCCGCTGCGCAAGGCGGTGGGCGCGATCGAGCCCGGCTACCTGGGTGAGTGGCACGCCTTCCGGCAGTACTTCACGGGGGTGACCGGACCGGGAGCGCGCCACCTGGCCGTGTGGTTCGAGGCCGACCTGCTCCCCGGCTACGCGTGGTCGTTCCCGCTCCCCGGCGGCCGAGCCAACGTCGGCTTCGGCATCCAGCGGGGCGGCAAGGTGGCGACCCAGGCCATGGGCGCGCTGTGGCCCGACCTCCTGCAACGGGAGCACGTGCAGGTGTTCCTGGGGCCCGACGCCCGGCCCGAGGCGGCGCACAAGGCCTGGCCCATCCCCGCCCGCATCGAGGCCGCCACGCTCTCGGCCGGCGGCGGCCGGGTGCTCGTGGTGGGCGACGCCGCCGCCGCCACCGACCCCATGACCGGCGAGGGCATCGGACAGGCCCTGCTCACCGGTCGCTTGGCGGCCGAGGCGATCCTCGCCCGCGGCGCCACCGGCGCCGGACCCGCCTACGCGCGGGCGGCCCGCCGGGAGCTGGTGGCCGATGCCGCCCTGTCCCGCCTGCTCATCCGGGCGCTGCGGCATCGCAAGGGCACCCGTGCCGCCGTCCGACTGGCCGGGGCCAACGCATGGACGCGCCGCAACTTCGCCCGCTGGTTGTTCGAGGACTACCCGCGCGCCGTGCTCGCCACCCCGGGCAGGTGGCGTGAGCACTCCCTTGCCGGTGATGGCGCGTTCGTGTCTAGGGTCGAGACACCATGAGCGAGCGCAGCGAGCGGGGCCCGAGCGGCCCGGCCGAAGGCCGAGAGCGGACAGCATGAGTCAGCACCGTCGAGAGCGGATTACATGAGCATCGTCGCCTGGATCGTGCTCGGCTTCCTGGCCGGGCTCCTCGCCGAGAAGGCCACGGGCGCGCAGAGCAGTGGCTGCCTCACCCGGATCGCCCTCGGTGTCGCGGGCGCGCTCATCGGGGGCGCCATCGCCAACGCCGCCGGCGAGACGGGCGTCAACGAGTTCAGCCTCTGGTCGCTCCTGCTCGCGTTCGTCGGCGCATCGCTCCTGCTCCTCCTCTTCGGGGCGGTCAACCGCCGATGAGCGACGACGACCCGAACGTCCGCAAGCGGGCGGCCATCGCCGAGATCTTCCCGAAGACGCCCTTCATCGGCCGGATGGGCATGACCTTCGAGGTCTACGAGCCCGATCACGTGCGGATGCGGCTGCCGTTCCGGGAGGACCTCACGAACGACGGCGTCGTGTACCACGGCGGCGTCGTCGCCGCCCTGATCGACACGACCGGCGCGGCGGCTGCCTGGTCGAACCACGACTTCGACCGCGGTTCGAAGGCGTCGACGGTGAGCATGACCGTCAACTACGTCGGCGCCGCCCGCCAGTCCGACCTGCTGTGCACCGCCCGCACCGTGCGCCGCGCCCGCGAGCTGATCTTCCTCGAGATCGAAGCCACCGACGCCGACGGCCGCGTCGTCGCGTCGGCCGTCCAGACCTACCGCATCACCGAGTAGAGAGCAGAGCCCCAGCATGCGAACCCGACTGACCGACATCCTCGAGGTCGAGCACCCCGTGATGCTCGCCGGCATGGGCGGGGTGTCCTACGCCGACCTGTGCGCGGCGGTCTCCGAGGCCGGCGGGTTCGGGACCCTCGGCGCGTCCACCATGGGCGAGTCGATGGTCGAGGAGATCCGCAAGGTGAAGGCGCAGACCGCCAAGCCCTTCGGCGTCGACCTCCTCACCGCGGTGCCCGGCCAGGTCGAGCGGCAGGTCCAGGCCGTGATCGACGAGGGGGCCCGGGTCTTCGTGGCCGGCCTCGGCGTGCCGCGCGAGGTCGTCGAGCTCTGCCACGACAACAACGTGCTGGTCGCCAGCATGTGCGGGAAGGTCAAGCACGCGGTGTCGGCCGTCGCCGCCGGCTGCGACATCGTCGTGGCCCAGGGCACCGAGGCCGGCGGCCACACCGGGCAGATCGCCACCTTCCCCCTCGTCCCCGGGTGCGTCGACGCCGTCGGTGACAAGGTGCCGGTGGTCGCCGCCGGCGGCATCACCGATGGCCGCCACCTGGCGGCGGCGCTGGCGCTCGGCGCCGACGGCATCTGGGTCGGCACGCGGTTCATCGCCACCCCCGAGGCGTGGGGCGTGAAGGGCTACAAGGAGACGCTGATCGCCATCCCCGAGGACGGCACCGTGATCTCCCGGGCGTTCACCGGCAAGACGTGCCGGGTGGTGCGCAACGACTACACCCAGCAGTTCGAGGACGACCCGTCGGCTCTCAAGCCCTTCCCGCAGCAGGCCATCCAGTCGATGCAGGACGGCGCCAACCACCTCGGCGCCCCGCCCGAGACCGAGGTCGACCTGAAGCGGGAGTTCATGCCCGCCGGCCAGGGCGTCGGCGCCATCCACGAGCTGGTCCCCGCGGGCGAGCTCGTGCGCCAGTTCGTCCGGCTCGCCGAGGAGACCATCGACCGGATGAGCGCCCTGCGGGCCTGAGTCCCCGTACGGAGGCGAAGCCATCGGGTCGATCTCGCGAACGAGCGCAGAGCGATGCCGGTGATCGCGGCCTCCGAAGCCGAATTCACCGGCATTGCGCTACAGCGGATGCGCGAACCGGCAGTCGGAGCGGTTCGATCCTTCCATGAGGGATAGGACGGACGGGATGTCGAACCGTCGACGGCGGCGGGGCACCACGGCGCTCCTCGTCATGCTCGCCGCCGAGCTCGGAGCGTTGATCGGCGCGACGGTGGGAGTGGTTGCTGGTTGGGCGCTGGGCGCCGCCGCCGGCCTTCCGCGATACCGGCTTGGGAACGATCCGGACGGCATCGACGACCTCAACACAGCACTCATCGGCCTCGCAGTCTGCTGGGTCCTCGGCGCATGGGCCGGCGCGCACATCGCAACCAGACGCCATCGGAAGCCGACGCGCCTCACCCAAGTCGCCGCGGTAGCCGGTCTCGCCGCGCTGGCACTCGGTGCCACCGCAGTGGGCTCGGCGACGGCCGACTGGTACTACCCCGTCGTGTTCTTCCTGGCACCGCCGGTCATCATGGCGGTTGTCTTCCCACCGGGCATGGGACCAACCCCGCCCGCCGAACACTCGTCGGCACTGACCGTCCGGGACGGCACGGAGTCCCTCGATGCGGATCGCGGAAGCCAAGGAGCCGGCAGCGATCTCAGAAAACGTGCTGCCGTGATCATCCGTCCTGAGAGACCCGAGGACGTCTCGGCCATCGCGGCGATTGTCGAGGCCGCGTTCGGCTCGGCCGTCGAGCGCGACCTCGTCGAGGCCATCCGAGGCGACCGCTGCTACCGCCCGGAGCTGGCCCTCGTCGCCGAGGACGGCGGCGAGATCGTGGGCCACGTGATGGTGAACCACTGCGAGCTGCACGACGGCGACACCGTCCACCGGATCGGGATGCTGTCGCCGCTCGCGGTCACGCCGTCACGGCAGCGAGACGGGATCGGCTCGGCGCTCGTGCACGAGGTGCTCTCCCGGGCCGCCGCGGCCGGCGACCCGCTCGTCATCCTCGAGGGCAGTCCGACCTACTACTCGCGCTTCGGGTTCGTCGACGCCCGAACGCTCGGCATCACCATCCACCTGCCCGACTGGGCGCCGCCCGAGGCCGGCCAGGCCCTCACGCTGTCGTCGTACGAGCCGTGGGTTCGGGGCGTCGCCGTCTATCCCCCGCCGTTCGCCGGCCTCGGCTGAGCAGCGGTGGGCGCGATCAGGGTGTGAAGGGCGAGTGCACGGCGAGGGCGTAGCCGTCGGGATCGCGCACGACGAACTCGGTGTGGTGCGCGAGCTCGATGTACGTCGGCTCGCTCTCGACCGCCGCGCCCATCTCCACCGCGCGCGCGTGCAGTGCGTGCACGGCGTCGACATCCGCGGTCTGCAGGTAGAGCAGCACACCCGCGCCCCGCGGCGCCCCCTCCGGTAGCCGTTCGGAGCCGTGCTCCTCGGCATCGGCGTGATGCAGCTGCAGCACCAGCTCGTCGCCCAGCATCAGCATCTCGAACTCCGGACCGCCGTGAGCGCTCCGCGCCCCGAGCAGGTCCTGGTACCAGCGCGACGATGCCTCGACGTCGTCGACGAACAGCATCGGGATGAAGCGACTCATGACGCCGCTCGGGCTTCGCGCCACGACTTGCCCTGCTCCACGTCGACGTCGTGCGGGAGCTCGAGGACCCGCTCGGCCACGATGTTGCGCTGCACCTGCGTCGTCCCGCCGCCGATCGTGAGGGCCCGGGCGAACAGGAACCCGTAGTGCCAGCCGTGCTGATCCGGTCCCTGCAGAGGCCCGCGGTCGGTCAGCATCCCGTCGGCCCCGCAGAGGTCCTTGGCGAGCTCCATGAGCTTCTGACCGTGCTCGTCGGCGAGGAGCTTGCGGATCGACGCCTCGGGCCCCGGCGGGCGACCCTTCACCGCGGCGGTGACGGTCCGCAGGCGGATCAGGCGCAGCAGCTCGGACTCGATGTACAGCTGGGCCATCCGCTGGCGCAGCGACCGGTCGCGTAACCCGCCCCGCTCACGTACCACCCGCAGCAGGTCGTCGTAGGACGGGCCGTTGCCCCACAGCGCGCCGCCGGTGGACAGCGACACCCGCTCGTTGCCGAGCGTCACCTTCGCCAGCTCCCAACCCCGGTTCTCCTCGCCGACGAGGTTGGCGGCCGGGATGCGGACGTCGGTGAAGAACACCTCGTTGAAGATGTGGGCGCCGGTCATCTCGATGAGGGGCCGGACCTCGATGCCGGGGGTGTCCATCGGGCAGATGAAGTACGAGATCCCCTGGTGCTTCGGGGCGTCGGGATCGGTGCGGACGATGAGGATGCCGAACTTGGCCATGTGGCCCATCGACGTCCACACCTTCTGGCCGTTCACGACGTACTCGTCGCCGTCGCGGACGGCCCGGGTCGAGATGTTGGCCAGGTCGCTCCCGGCGCCCGGCTCGCTGAACAGCTGGCACCAGATCTCCTCGCCGGCCAGCATCGGCATGAGGTAGCGGTCCTTCTGCTCCTGGGTGCCGCCGTGGATGATCGTGGGCCCGCCCCAGCCGATCCCGATGACGTTGCCGGGTCGGCGCACGCCCGCCCGCCGGAGCTCGTCGTCGATGATGATCTGGTGGATGGGGTCGGCGTCGAGGCCCCAGGGCTTCGGCCAGTGGGGGGCGACGTAGCCGGCCTCGGCCAGCTGCCGGCCGGTGGGGCTCGGGTTGGCGGCCAGCCACGACCGCACCGCCAGGCGCCGGGGATCGTCGTCGGGCGGCAGG
The DNA here is from genome assembly GCA_035540955.1 of Acidimicrobiales bacterium. Taxonomy (GTDB): domain Bacteria; phylum Actinomycetota; class Acidimicrobiia; order Acidimicrobiales; family CADCSY01; genus DATLFP01. The sequence goes on along the minus strand of DATLFP010000058.1, from coordinate 23,331 downwards.
TCGAAGTCCATGACCGCATCTTGGCGCAAACGACTCCCTGAACGACCGTCTAGTTTCCTCTCCCGACCGACGCCACCGAGGGGGAACCGTGCCGGGGATGAACTACGCCGACGTCTGGGAAGCGATCGCCGAGGTCCAGCCGGACGCGCCGGCCCAGATCCAGGGCGAACGGCTGCAGTCGTGGCGCGACTTCGACCGGCGCGCCGACGCCGTCGCCGCCGACCTGCTCACCCTCGACGGGGTCACCCACCAGGCGAAGGTCGCCCAGTACCTCCACAACTGCACCGAGTACCTCGAGTCGCTGTACGCCGGGTGGAAGGTCGGCCTCGTGCCGGTCAACACCAACTACCGCTACGCCGACGACGAGCTCGTCTACCTGTGGGACAACGCCGACGCCGTCGCCGTGGTCTTCCACGCCACGTTCACCGAGACGATCGAGCGCATCCGCGATCGCGTTCCCCGCGTCGAGCGCTGGTACTGGGTCGACGACGGCGCCGGCGAGATGCCGGACTGGGCGGTGTCGTACGAGGAGGTCGCGTCCCGCACGGTCGACCGCCCCACGGCACCCTGGGCGCGCGACGGCGACGACCTCTACATGCTCTACACCGGCGGCACCACCGGCATGCCCAAGGGCGTCATGTGGCGGCAGGAGGACCTGTTCTGGCTGCTGAACGGCGGCGGCCTGGTGCCGTACCCCGAGGGGGCGAGCCTCGAGGACGCCGTCGCCCAGCGCCGCGCCCAGGGGCCGGGACCCAAGCTGCTGCCGGCGTGCCCGCTCATGCACGGCACCGGCGCGCTCTCGTCCTTCGGCGCTCTCCAGGCGGGCGGGTGCGTCGTGCTCCTCGAGAACCGCTCCTTCGACGCCGCCGAGCTGTTCGACCTCGTCGAACGGCACGGCGTCAACGTGCTGGTGATCGTGGGTGACGCCTTCGCCAAGCCGATGCTGCGAGCGCTCGACGCCAACCCCGGCAAGTGGGACCTCTCCTCGGTGCTCGTCGTCCTCAGCTCGGGCGTGATGTGGAGCGAGCCGGTGAAGCAGGGCCTGCTGAAGCACCACCCGTCGATGATCCTCGCCGACTCCCTCGGCTCCTCGGAGGCGGTGGGCATGGGGTCATCGGCGTCGACCGGCGACGCCGCCGCGAAGACGGCCAAGTTCAACCTCGGCCCCAACGCCGTGGTGGTCTCCGAGGACGGGAAGCTCGTCGAGCCCGGCTCCGGCGAGATCGGCCGGCTCGGCATCAAGGGCCGCGTGCCGGTCGGCTACTACAAGGACGAGGCCAAGACGGCCGCCACGTTCCCCACCATCGACGGGATCCGGTACTCCCTGCCCGGCGACTTCGCCCAGGTGGAGGCCGACGGCACGATCACCCTGCTGGGGCGGGGGTCGGTGTGCATCAACACCGGTGGCGAGAAGGTCTTCCCCGAGGAGGTCGAGGAGGTCCTGAAGCTGCACCCGGCCATCCGCGACGCCGTCGCCGTGGGCGTGCCCGACGAGAAGTTCGGCGAGGCGATCACCGCCGTGGTCGAGCCCGAGCCGGGCGCCGAGGTCGACGCCGCCGACGTCATCGCCCATGTGAAGGGGAAGCTGGCGGCCTACAAGGCGCCCAAGCACGTCGTCGTGGTCGACACCATCGGGCGGGCGCCCAACGCCAAGGTCGACTACAAGCGGCTGAAGGCACTGGCCACCGAGCGGGTGGGGGCCGGCGCCTCATGAGCGAGCGAGGAACGAGCGAGCGAGGCCCGAGCGGCCCGGCCGAAGGCCGGGCGCGGATGCCGTGACGCAGCACTCCTTCGCCGACATCTGGGAGGCCGTCGCCGACGGCCTCCCCGACGCGCAGGCCCAGGTCCACGGCGACCGCAGGTACACGTGGTCGGAGATGGACCGCCGCGCCGACGGCATCGCCCGCACGCTGCTCGACGCCGGCGTGCAGCAGCAGGACAAGGTCGCCCAGTACCTCTACAACGGGCCCGAGTACCTCGAGTCGCTGTTCGGGATCGTGAAGGCCGGTCTCGCTCCGGTGAACACCAACTACCGCTACACCGACGACGAGCTCGTCTACCTGTGGGACAACGCCGACGCCGTCGCCGTGGTGTTCCACGGCACCTTCACCGAGACCATCGAGCGGATCCGCTCGAAGGTGCCGCGCGTGCAGACCTGGCTCTGGGTCGACGACGGGTCCAACCCGTGCCCCGAGTGGGCGGTGCCCTACGAGACGGCGGCGGGGGCGGCGACCGAGCGCACCGTGCCGCCGTGGGGCCGGTCGGGCGACGACCTCTACATGCTCTACACCGGTGGCACCACGGGCATGCCGAAGGGCGTCATGTGGCGCCAGGGCGACCTGTTCTCGATGCTCAACGCGGCTGCCACCGTGAAGTTCCCGGAGGACGCGTCACCCGAGGAGATGCGGCGGATCGTCGCCGAGGCCGGCCCCCAGCAGGTGCACCTGCCGGCGTGCCCGCTCATGCACGGCACCGGCGCGCTCACCTCGTTCGGGGCCATGGACGTCGGCGGGTCGATCGTCACCCTCACCAACCGCCACTTCGAGGTGGTCGAGCTGCTCGACACCATCGAGCGGGAGGGCGTGAACTCGATGGCGATCGTCGGCGACGCCTTCGCCAAGCCGATGCTGCGGGCCCTCGACGACGCGCCCGGCAAGTGGGACATCTCCTCGCTGAAGCTCATCGCCTCCTCGGGCGTGATGTGGTCGCAGGAGACGAAGGAGGGGCTCCTCCGCCACCACCCGATGATGCTGCTGTCCGACGGCTTCTCGTCCTCGGAGGCGATCGGGATGGGCCAGTCGGTCTCCGGCGGCGGCCAGGGCGTGGCCAAGACCGCGAAGTTCGCGCTCGGGCCCCGTGCCCGGGTGGTGAGCGAGGACCGCACCCGCTGGGTCGAGCCCGGCTCGGGCGAAGCCGGGCTCGTGGCGCTGAAGGGGCCGAACCCGCTCGGCTACTACAAGGACGAGGCGAAGACGGCAGCCACGTTCGTGACCATCGACGGCGAGCGCTACTCGATCCCTGGTGACTGGGCCACCGTCGAGGCCGACGGCTCGCTCACGCTGCTCGGCCGGGGCTCGGTGTGCATCAACACCGGCGGCGAGAAGGTCTTCCCCGAGGAGGTCGAGGAGGTGCTGAAGCAGCACCCGTCGGTGGCCGACGCGGTCGTCGTCGGCGTGCCCGACGAGAAGTTCGGCGAGGCCATCACCGCCATGGTCGAGGCCCGGCCCGGTGCCACGGTGGACGAGGCCGACGTGATCGCCCACGTCCGGACGAAGCTGGCGGCCTACAAGTCGCCGAAGCGGGTGTTCGAGGTCGCCACCATCGGCCGGGCCCCGAACGGCAAGGTCGACTACAAGCGCCTCAAGGCCGAGGCCATCGCCCGCATCTGACCTCCGTTTGGGCGGTGGGTCTGCCGCGTCACGCGGCGATTTCACCGCCCAAACAGGGAGGGAATAGCGTCCGGCGACATGGCAGAGCTCGGGTACGACGGCAAGGTCGCGATCATCACGGGGGCGGGCGGTGGCCTCGGGCGGGAGCACGCGCTGCTCCTCGCCAGCCGCGGCGCCCAGGTCGTGGTGAACGACCTCGGTGGCAGCGTGCAGGGGGGCGACAGCGGCAGCCTCGGCCCGGCCGAGCAGGTCGTGAAGGAGATCGAGGCGGCGGGCGGCGTCGCCGTGGCCGACGGCAACAGCGTCGCCACGCCCGAGGGCGGCGAGGCGATCGTCCAGACCGCGCTCGATGCGTTCGGCCGCGTCGACATCGTCATCAACAACGCCGGCATCCTCCGCGACAAGACGTTCCACAACATGACGCCGGAGTTCGTCGATCCCGTGATCGACGTCCATCTGCGGGGCGCGTTCTGGGTCACCAAGCCGGCGTGGATCAAGATGCGCGAGCAGGGCTATGGCCGGGTCGTGAACACCGCCAGCAACTCGGGCATCCTCGGCAACTTCGGCCAGAGCAACTACGGCGCCGCCAAGATGGGGCTCGTCGGCCTCACCCGGGTGCTCGCCGCCGAGGGCGCCAAGTACAACATCAAGGTGAACGCCCTGGCCCCGGTGGCCCGCACCCGCATGACCGAGGACATCCTCGGCCCGCTGGCCGACAAGCTCGACCCGAAGACGGTGTCGCCGATCGTCGCCTGGCTGGTGCACGAGGACTGCCCCGTCACCGGCGAGATCTACAGCGCCGCCGGCGGCCGCATCGCCCGCTTCTTCATCGGCCTCACCGAGGGCTTCTACTCGGAGAACCTCACCGCCGAAGAGGTCCGCGACAACTTCGACAAGATCCGCGACGAGACCGGCTACATCGTCCCCAGCGGTCCGGGCGACGAGTTCGCCGCCCTCATGAAGCACTTCCGGTAGACCAGGAGGCCGTCACGCCGACGGCGTACTCCTCGGGCATGACCACCATCTCTGACGACCTCGCCGCCGCGGTTCGCCTGGCGCGGACGGCGGTGTCACGCGATCGGAAGCACGCCGCCGCCCTTCGGTGCGTCCTCGTGGAGCGAGCCGGCGACGTCGTGCGCGCCGTCGCCACCGACAAGCACCGCCTCGTCGTGTGTGAGCGACCGGCGGGGCCCACCGACCCGGCGCGGGTGCTGCTCGACCCCGACACCCTCGAGCCGGCCGGCGACGTCGAGGACGACTTCCCGGACTACGAGCGCTTCCTCCCCGCCGACCCGGCGGCGGTGGCGACGACCGCGCACGGGCCGTCGGTGCTGCGCGCGCTCGAAGAAGCCGCCGACGATGGGCCCGTCTCCGTCCACGTCGGGACCGACGGTGTCCGCTTCGGCGGCGACGACGAGCTCCACGTCGATCCCGACCTCCTGCACGACGCCCTCGAGCTCGCGGGTGACGGGCAGGTGATCATCGAGGCGGCCGGACCGTTCGCCCCGCTGGCGGTGCGAGCGCCGGGTCTCCTCACGCTGGTGATGCCCGTCAGGGTGGCTCCCGCCCGCTGAACGACCGCTAGGTTCGCCCGTCGTGAGCGACCTCGAGACCTTCCGGGCCGACGTCAGCGCCTGGCTGCGGGCCAACACGCAGCACGCCCCCCGCAACTACGGCGCCATCGTCCCGCCCGAGCTCGTCGAGGAGGGCATGGCGTGGCAGCGCCGGCTCTACGACGCGGGCATGACGGGGTTCCACTGGCCCCCCGAGCACGGCGGCAAGGGGCTCAGCGCCGCGCACACCGGGGTGTGGCTGGAGGAGGCGGCGCTGGCCGACGTGCCGCCGTTCCTCAACATGGTCTCGATCGTGCTCATGGGCGAGACGGTGATGGCGCACGGCACCGACGAGCAGAAGGCCGACCACCTCCACCGCACCCTGCGAGGCGAGCGGGTGTGGTGCCAGCTGTTCAGCGAGCCCGGCGCCGGCAGCGACCTCGCGTCGCTGGCGACGAGGGCCGAGCGCGACCGCGACGAGTGGGTGCTCAACGGCCAGAAGGTGTGGTGCTCGAACGGCCGCGTCGCCGACTACGGCATCTGCCTGGCGCGCACGGATGCCGACGCGCCCAAGCACAAGGGCATCTCGTTCTTCCTCGTCGACATGCAGATCCCCGGCATCGAGCTGCGGCCGATCCGGCAGATGACCGGCGGCAGCGAGTTCGACGAGGTGTTCTTCACCGACGCCCGCATCCCCGCCGACGCCCTCCTCGGTCCGCTGCACGGCGGGTGGGGCGTGGCCATGGGCACCCTCACCAACGAGCGGGGCCACATCGGCGCGTCGGTCATCTCCCTCGGGCGGCGGGTGGCCGACCTCACGGATGTGTCGCTCTACGCGCGGGGACGGGCCCTGCAGGCCCTCGGCCAGCGGCAGGGTCCGCAGGCCACCACCGCGGCGTCGCTGCTGAAGCTCGGCATCACCGAGCTGTTCTTCGACATCGCCGTGGCCCGGGCCGACGAGGCCGGCGCCCACGCCATGCTCGACGGCGACGCCGCCCTCGGCGTGCTCGGCGCCCCCGGCGGTCGCATCGCCGGGGGCAGCAGCCAGGTGCAGCGCAACATCATCGGCGAGATGCTGCTCGGGCTCCCCAAGGAACCCCGGATCTGATGGTCTTCGCTCTGCGCGTGGGGGGCCTTCGGCCCGCCGTGCGTCAGCGGGAGCGTCGCACCGCCCACACGATGGCGCCGCCGACGAGGAACAGGCCGGGGACGACGACCACACCGAGCACGCGGGCGTAGCCGACGCGGGCGTCGGTCAGGTCCAGCGGCCGGTCGAGGGGCAGGTTCGACGACAGCGGGATGAGGTCGTCGTCGAGGGCGAGCCAGCCCAGGGCCTGCAGCAGGAACCGCTCGTTGGCGGCGCTCCCCACGAACGTGGTGGCGAAGTCGACGTCGCCGACGACGACCACCCGGGTCCGGGCCACCGCATCGTCACGCTCCACCCGCGATCGGTCGGCCGCCGCCGCGATCGTGATCGGTCCACCGCTGTCGACCCCCGGGTCGAACCGAGGCTCGAGCGGTGCCGTCTCCAGGTACGACACCTCCGAGGTGTCGGCGAGGCGGGCGACGGTGAGCCCCGGCACCCGCACGCCGTCGTCCACGGTGACCTCCTGCACGCCGGGGAAGTACGTGGGCGGGAGGTTGCGCACCACGGGGTGGGCCGCCGAGTAGCGCCGGATGATGGGCGACGCCTCGTCGCCGCCGACGATCGAGTCGGGGTCGCCCTCGAACACCACGCCCCGCTTCACCCCGAGCCCGTAGGGCGACAGCACCGCGGCGAGGTCCACGTCGCTCACCGGGTCCAGCAGGGCGAGGAGCTTCCCGTCGGCCGCGACCCATTCGGCGAGGGCGGCCTCGGCGGCCCCGAGATCGGTCTGCGGCGTGGCGACCGCCACCACGTCGCAACCCTCGGGGATCGTCGCCGTGGCCAGCAGGTCGATCCGCCGGACATCGAAGGTGGGCAGGTCCAGGTCGACCTCGCCGTGACCGGTGGTCAGGCACACGACGGAGTCGTCGCCCCGGAGCAGCCGCGCCAGCGCCGAGGTGATGTCCTGCTCGGTCGGCCCCGCCGCCCGCTCGACGGCCTCGCCCTGGCGGACGACGACGCCGCCGAGCACCGGATCGATCCCGAACCGTCGCAGGTCGCCGGGGCGGTCGGCGGGGTCGATCACCTCCACGCCGACTCGGTGGTTCAGGCGGACGTACCGGTCGAGCAGCGTCACCGCCTCGACCCGGCCCGGGTCGTTGCGACCGACGAAGGCGGTGATCGTGACGGCGTCGTCGACGGCGGCGACCACGTCGCGGGTGATCGTCGTCAACGTGAGCGTCTCCTGCTCGGTGAGATCGACGAGCCGGTTGGTGCTCGCCGCCAGGGCGACCACGAGCCCGGCGGCGAGCAGGAGCACCGTGGCGGCCCGGCGCTGGTACCGGAGGGCGGCGGCACCGACGCCGACGATCGACACGGCCGCGAAGAACGCCACGTCGCCGCTGTCGACGCCGCCCTGCGCGAACGTGCGGAGCCGCTCGGACAGCGACACCGATCCGAGCGAGCGCGAGAGCGTCGAGTCGCCGGTCGTCGAGCCCACGAACCAGAGCACGAGGCAGGCGAGGATCGTGACCAGCGCGGCGAGCGCCTGCGACGCGGTCGCCGCCGAGGCGAGCACACCGATGGCGAGGACCGCCCCGGCAAGGAGGGCGAGGCCGAGGAAGCCGCTGACGATCGGCCCGACGTCGGGGTCGCCCCACAGCGCGGTCAACCCGGCCAGGAGGATCGCGGGCGCCAGGATGGCCAGCGCGGTGAGCCACGCCGCGAGCCACTTGCCGACCGCCAGCGGGAGCACCGGCACCGGGGCGGCGAGGAGCACGTCGAGGTTGCCGGTCCGCCGCTCCTCGGTGAAGGCCCGCATGGCGAGCACCGGCACCGTCACCACGAGCAGGAGGCCGGCGATCGGGAACAGCGGCTGCACCACCGCCTGGGTCCGACCCTGCAGCTGGTCCACGAACAGCACGGCGAGCACCGCCTGCAGCGCGGCGCCCGCCACCCACGGGACCGGCGAGGTCCACAGCACGGCCAGCTCCTTGCGGAGCACCGCGAGCGTCACGCGAGCACGCTTCCCACCGTCATCCCGTCAGGTGGAGGAAGCGCTGTTCGAGGTCGGGGCCGGGCGCCTCGACGGCCACCACCCGCCCGGCGCTGAGGACGACCACGCGGTCGCACATCGCCGCGGCCTCGGCGAGCAGGTGGGTGGACACGAGGACCGCAGCGCCGGCCGCGGCCCGCTGGCGGACGAGCCGCCGGACCTCCACGACCTGCTTGGGGTCGAGGGATGCCGTGGGCTCGTCGAGCACCAGCGAGCGGGGGTCGCCGACGACGGCCTGCGCCAGTCCGACCCGCTGGCGCTGGCCCTTGCTCAGGCGGCCGATCGGGCGGCGGGCGAGGTCCTCGATCCCCGCGTCGCGCAGCGCTCCGTCGATGCCTCCTGCGGGAATGCGCCGGAGCCGGCACATGAAGCGCAGGTACCCGCGGACGGTCATCCCGTCGTGGGGCTGGAGGTGCTCGGGCAGGTAGCCGAGCGGGCGGGTGACCTCCACGGCACCGCGCTCCGGGGGCAGCAGGCCGAGCACGATGCGGATGGTGGTCGTCTTGCCGGCGCCGTTGGGTCCGAGGAGGCCGACCACCTCACCGTCGCCCACCGCGAAGGAGACGTCGTCGACGGCCGGGTGCCCGCCGAAGGAGCGGGCGACGCCGTCGACGCGGATCACGCGCCGGACGGTACCGGCGCCGGTTGCTCCTCCAGGTCCACCAGCGTCTCGATGGCCGACTGGCGGCCACGGAGGAACACGCCGGCGAGGCCGCCGGGCAGCCTGATGAGCACGACGATGGTCAGGATCCCGGTCCCGATCGGGATGATCCAGCCGTTGTCGAACTTGAGGAGGAACGGCAACCCGAACACCACGAAGGAGCCGAGCAGCGGCCCCGAGAGGGTCGGCAGGCCCCCGATGATGACCATCAGCACGAGCAACAGCGACGTCTGGGTGTGGAAGTCGGTGTTGTTGACGGTGCCGACCCGGACGGCGAACGCGAGGCCGGCGACAGCGGCGATGCCACCCGACAGCGCGAACGCGATCAGCCGCGTCGGCGCCAGGCGCACGCCGAAGGTGGCGGCCGCCTTCTCGTTCTCCCGCAGCGCCACGAACGACCGGCCGACCCGGCTCTTCAGCACGTTGCGGGCCAGCGCCATGCTGAGCAGCAGCAGGATGAGCGTGAACACGAACATGGGCCGGTTCGACGGGTTGTCGAGATCGAGCGGGCCGAGCCGGGGGGCGGGCATCGACCGGCCGCTCGTGCCGCCCCCGAACACGTCGCTCTTGAAGAGGAACAGCTCGGCGGCGTAGCTGAAGGTGACGGTCACCACCGCCAGGTAGAGCCCCTTGATGCGGAGCGCCGGCAGGCCGATGACGAGGCTGACGGCGGCGCCGATGAGGAAGACGAGCGGCAGCGTCACGAGGAACGGCACGCCGGCCCGGCCGAAGAGGTTGGCCGCCGCGAACGCGCCGACGCCGGCCAGGGCCCAGTGGCCGAGCGAGATCTGGCCGGTGAAGCCCATCACCACCGTGAGGCTCACCCCCACCATCGCGAGGATCATCACCTGCGACAGGACGTCGTTGGTGGCCGAGCCGGTGACCCAGCTCACCGCCAGGGCGAAGAACACGAAGGTGGCCTTGCCCGCCCAGCCGAAGAGCAGCGGGTAGGCGGTCTCCTGGAGTCGGCGCGGCAGGTCGCGGATGGCGGGGACGAACGCCGCGGTGTCCTCGGCCTCGTCGCGGATGCCGAAGAACCCCTGGGGCCGGAACGCGAGGATGAGCACGACGGCGATGAAGAAGACGATCTCGCTGGCGCCGATCGTGTCGCTGAACCAGCCCGAGATCACCGCCTCGCCGATGCCCACCGCCAGCCCGCCGACGATGGCGCCCGGCAGGCTCGTGAGACCACCGATGAGGGCGGCGGCCAGGGCCTTGACGAGGAAGCCCTCCGACAGCGTGCTGGGCTGCAGCGAGCCGTCCTTGGTGGCCAGCAGGATGCCGGCGATGGCCGCGAGCGCGGAGCCGGCCGCCCACACGAACATGGCGACGCGGTCGACCGACACGCCGAGCAGCCGCGCCGCGTCGCCGTTCTCGGCCGCGGCGCGGATCGCCACACCGAACCGGGAGCGCTTGAAGTACAGGGCGAGGGCGAGGGCGACGAGCGGCACGACCAGGATGACCTGCAGGTCGCCGCCGGTGAGGTTCACGTCGCCCAGCTCGACGACGTGGCGGATGCCGCTGGGGATGATCCGCAGGGTCTCCGCCTGCTCCTGGTTGCGGGCGAAGAGGATGGTGACCAGACCGACGGTCCCCTGCCCGATCGCCAGCGTGGCCACCAGGGTGACCAACCGCGGCGCGTGGCGCAGGCGGTGGAACAGCGACCGCTCGAGGCCGATCCCGTTGAGGGCGACGAGAGCGACGCTGATCACGGCGGCCAGGACCATGCGGGGCCGGGTCATTGCGTCGAAGGGCAGGAACCCGGCCCGGGCGGTGAGCCACCAGCAGAGGAAGGCGCCGAGGAGGCCGAAGAACGGCTGCGCCAGATTGAGGATCTTGGTGCCCTTGTAGACGAGCACGAGGCCGAGGGCGAGGATGCCGTAGACGAGGCCGCGGCTGAGACCGATGACGATGTAGGAGAAGAGGTCTTCGATCACGCGACGTCCGCTCCTGCCAGGAAGACCGAGCGCAGCAGGTCGGCGCGGTCGAGCAGGCCCGCCGAGGGTCCCTCGTAGCGGACCACGCCCTTCTCGAGGAAGTAGGCGCGGTCGGTGGCGGCGAGCGCGAATCCCGCTTGCTGCTCGACGATCACCACCGTGAGTCCCTCCTCCTCGACGAGCCGGGAGACGGTGTCCATCAGCCGCTCGATCACGACCGGTGCGAGCCCGAGGGACAGCTCGTCGATGAGCAGCAGCTCGGGCCGCGTCATCAGCGCCCGAGCGATGGCGAGCTGCTGCTGCTCACCGCCCGACAGCGTGCCCGCCCGCTGGTCGGCGCGGTCGGCGATCCACGGGAACCACCGCGTGACCCGCTCGACCTCCTCGGCCACCCGCCGCTCGTCGCCGTAGAGGAAGCCCCCCATCCGCAGGTTCTCGGCGACGGTGAGCGTCGGGAACAGGCCCCGGCCACCCGGGACCTGACCGAGGCCCTTGCGCACCAGCTGCTCGGCGGGCATGCCGGTGACGTCCTCGCCCTTCCACACGACGCGCCCGCCGGCCACGGGGATCAGGCCCGAGACCGCCTTCAGGATGGTCGACTTGCCGGCGCCGTTCGTGCCGAGGAGGGCGATCCGCTCACCCCGGTCGACACGGAGGTCGACGCCATCGAGCACCTGGACCTTGCCGAAGCTGACGGCGAGGTCGTGGACCTCGAGCAGCACCTCGCGATCGGCGTCCCGCTTCCGGGCCGGTGCCGCCACCACGTCGGTGGTGCCGAGGTACGCCTCGAGGACCTGCGGATCGGCCTGCACCTCCTCCGGGGTCCCCTCGGCGAGGTTCTTGCCGGCATCGAGGCAGTAGACGTAGTCGGAGAGGCCCATGACGAGCGGCATGTCGTGCTCGATCATGAGGATCGTCGCTCCCGTCCGCTCCTTGATGTTGCGCAGGAGCGGTCCGAGCGCCTCGGTCTCCTTCTGGCTGATGCCCGACGCCGGCTCGTCGAGCAGGAGCAGCGTCGGCTCGAGGGCGAGCATGCACCCGAGCTCGAGCAACCGGAGGGTGCCGTAGGACAGCTCGCTGGCGAGCTTCTCCGCCCACGACTCCATGCCGATGAGGCTGAGCGCGCGGTTGGCACGATCGACCGTCTCCTGCTCCTCGGCGTAGACCCGTGGGAGCCGCAGGGCGGCCGAGCCGACGCCGACCGTCTGGTGGCGGTGCAGCGCGACCCGGATGTTGTCGAAGACCGACAGGTCGGGGAAGAGCTTGACGTTCTGCAGCGTGCGTCCGATCCCCCGGTCGGCCCGGGCATCGGTGGCGAGACGCAGCAGGTCCTCCCCCCGGTGGGCGATGGCGCCGGCGGTGACCTTGCGGAAGCCGGAGATGCACTCCATCAGCGTGGTCTTGCCGGCGCCGTTGGGGCCGATCAGCCCGACGATCTCGCCCTCGCGGACGGTGAGGTCGACGTTGTCGAGGGCGGCGAGCCCGCCGAAGCGCACCCCGACGCCGGTGCACTCGAGCACGACCGGCGCGCCCGATCTAGAAGCCATCGACGAACCCGGGCGTGATCATCTTGTACTTGTTGTTCGACTGCGCTTCGAGCACGGTCATCCGCTCGGCGCCGTGCATCGTGTTGCTCCGCCCGGCGAACGTGATCGGACCCGTGATCAGGTCGGCGTAGCCGTTGTACGCGGCGAGCGCGCCGCGGAAGCGCTCCCGGGTGAGGTCGCGCCCGGCCTGCTGGAGCGCGCCCTTGAGGAAGGAGACGATCTGGTATCCCGTGGCGCCACCGGAGCCGTTCTCGACCCAGTCATCCTCGCCGTGGGCCTCGATCCACTGCTCACGGGCGACGCGCATCTGCGCGCAGTTGTCACCCTCGACCTCGGGCGCCATGTAGTAGCAGCCTGCGGAGAGGCCCCTGACGCGCTGGGTGGCCCACGTCGGCGTGAAGAGCGTGAGCGCGGTGTCGCTGTCGTGCGCGAAGTTGGAGAAGGTGTAGGTCCACCCGCAGGCGGCACCGGCGGCACAGCGCTGCACGATCTGCTGCGTCGTGAGCGGGTCGGTGAAGGGGACGAGCACCTGCGTGCCGGCCTGCCGGAAGCGCAGGACGTACCCGTTGTAGTCGGGGTTCTGAGCCGGCTTCTGGTTGTAGACGACGGCGACGATCTCGAAGCCGAGCTTCTCCGCCTCCGCCTTGAACTCGTCGATCAGCGGCTTCACGAACTGCGAGTCGACGGCGAGGATCCCGATCTTCTTCAGATCCTTCAGCGCGTCGTCCTTGGCCATGAACTGCGCGAGCTTCAGGGCGTGCGTCGTGTAGCTGGCGCTCAGCTGGTACATGCCGGGGATCGCCGCCGACTCGACGCCACCGGCCGCCGTGTAGGGCACGCCCCGCTTGGCAGCCTCGGCGGCGACGATGCCGACCTGGTCGATGCCGAGGGTGCCCGACACGAGGAAGTTCTGGTGGTCGTTGATGAGGGTCTGGGCCGAGTTGCGGGCGCCCTCGTTGTCGTAGCGGTCGTCCTGGATGTCGAGGACGATCTTGCGACCGTTGATGCCGCCGTGGTTGTTGATGTAGTCGGTGTAGGTGTAGACGCCCTTGATCGGGTCCTCGGCGAGGTTCAGGGGAACGCCGCTGAAGGTGAGCGGGGCGTGGATCCCGACCCGGATCTCGCTGTCGGTCACGCCCGTCGAGTCGCCCGGGGCGCCCGGCGCCGCGGCCGGCGCCGGCCCGCCGGCGGCACCGCTGCCGCCGCCTCCGCCGGTGGGGGCAGGCGCGCCCGGCTCGGTCGTGAGCGACGGCTCGCCGGGCTGGGGCACCGACGCGTCCGCCGGCACCTCCCCGACGGGCACCGTGGTCGCCCCGTCGCCGGGGGCGCCCGGACCCGACGGCGAGGTCGACTGCTGGCCCGGCAGCCCGCCCACGGCCGACACACCGGTCCCGGCGTCGGTGCGGTCTCCGGACACGGCGATGGCGCCGACCACGGCCAGCAGCACGAGCCACACGGCGGCCGCGCCGAGGCCCACGGCGGCGGCCGCGCCGGTCTTGCCCCGCAGGCTTCGCACCTGCTCGAGCGCGTTCTGCATGTGTTGACCCCTTTCTCGGAGGTCAACTTCGCCGGGACGGCCCGGCGACCCTTCCCGGCTCCCTCAGCGGCGGCGCTCGGCCACCGAGGAGCCGTGGTGCACGACCAGCCGCCAGCGGTCCGGGTGGCGCACGAAGACGTTCATGGCCGCCACGGTGCCCCCCACCTCGTCGGCGAGGATGTTCTCGTCGCAGGAGACCCAGGCGACGTCGCCCTCCACCGCCACCCGCTCGTTGGTGATGATGAACTGCAGGTTCTCGCCGTTCTGGAACAGGGCGAACCACGACGCCGAGATGGCGCCCCAGCCCGCCAGGCTCCCCCAGCCGGGGTGCACGCAGGCGGCGCGGTCCGAGTGCTCCCACAGATCGGACATGGCGTCCATGTCCCTCGCCTCGAAGGCCCCGTAGAAGGTCCGGTTGGCGGCGAGGACGGCCTCGTCGTCACCCATCCACCCAGACTGTCACAGGCCCTCGTTACGGTCGTGCCGTGGGCTTGGAGCTGCCGGCGTCGCTGTCACCGTCGAAGGTCGTCGCGTTCCGCGACTGCGCCCTCGCCTTCAAGTACGCGGTGATCGACCGGCTCCCCGAGCCGCCGTCGTCGCCGGCCGCCAAGGGCACCCTCGTGCACCGCGCCCTCGAGCTGCTCTACGGGCGCGAACCGGCGGAGCGCACGCTCGACCACGCCCTCGACGATCTGGCGCGGTCGTGGGACGACGTCATGCTCGGCGAGGAGTACGCCGGCCTCGTCCTCGACGACGAGGCGGCGTTCCGGGCCTCGGCCGAGGAGCTCGTGCGCCGGTACTTCCAGCTCGAGGACCCGACGACGATCCGGCCGATCGGCCTCGAGCTCTTCCTGTCGACCCCCCTCAACGACAGCGTCCACCTGCGGGGCATCATCGACCGCCTCGAGCTCGACGAGGACGGTGAGCTGGTCGTCACCGACTACAAGACGGGCAAGGTCCCCGGCGAGCGGTTCGAGCAGGGCCGGCTCACGGGTGTCCACTTCTACGCCTACCTGTGCGAGAAGCTGTTCGGCCGGCGCCCGGCCCGCATCCAGCTGCTCTACCTCGGGGAGCCGGTGGCCATCATCGCCACCCCGAGCGAGCAGTCGACGCGTGGCCTCGAGCGGAAGGTGGGCGCCATCTGGTCGGCGATCGAGCGGGCCTGCGAACGAGACGACTTCCGGCCCAAGCCGGGGACGCTCTGCACCTGGTGCGCGTTCCGGGATCACTGCCCCGCGTTCGGCGGGAGCGCGCTGGCCTCGTAACGTCCCTGGCGTGGCCGACGTCATCACCGAGGTGTTCGACGCTGAGCCGCCCGGCGCGTACCGCCCCGAGCCCGGTCCCGCGGCCGAGGTCCTCCCGGGCCGGCTCGGCGCGGCGGTCAAGGCCTTCGACGACGAGGTCGATCGGGCGTTCGACCGCATCCGGGGCCATCCGGTGGCCGACCGCGTGCTCTACGGCGCCTCGGCGGTGGGCGACTTCTCCCTGCTGTGGCACATCGCCGCCGTCACCCGGGCCCTCGGGGGTGGGGAGCGGGAGGCGGTGCGGCTGGCGGTGTCCCTCGGGGTCGAGTCGGCGGTGATCAACCTCGGCGTGAAGTCCCTGTTCCGGCGCACCCGGCCCCCCCGGGTGGCCCACGCCACCCGGAGGCTGCGCACGCCCCGGTCGAGCTCGTTCCCGAGCGGCCACGCCACCTCGGGGTTCATGGCCGCCACCCTGCTCGCCGCCGGTCGGCCCCGATCCCGGCGCCTCGCCTGGTACGGCCTGGCGGCCATCGTGGCCTCGAGCCGGGTCCACGTGCGCATCCACCACGGGTCGGATGTGGCCGCCGGGGCGTTGATCGGCGTCGGGCTGGGCAGGCTGGTCCGGAAGATCTGGCGCATCTGAGGGGTTGGGATCGGTATGGCGCTCTCGTTCGGGGTCACCTTCGACTACCGCTGCCCGTTTGCCCGCAACGCCCATGAGCACGTGGTCGAGGGGCTGCGGGCGGGGGCCGACTGGGATGTCCGGTTCCTGGCGTTCTCCCTGAGCCAGAACAAGGTCGCCGAGGGGGAGACGTCGGTGTGGGACGAGCCGGAGAAGGACTCCGGGCTGCTGGCCCTGCAGCTGGGGATCGCCATCCGAGACACCCAGCCCGACCGGTTCCTCGACGCCCACCTCGCGCTGTTCGGCATCCGCCACGACCACGGCAAGAGCCAGCGCGACGAGGACGAGCTGCGGTCGGCGCTCGCGGGGGCCGGCGTCGATGTCGACGCCGCCTTCGCCGAGGTCACGTCCGGCTGGCCGCTGAAGACGGTGCGCGACGAGCACGAGCGGGGCGTCTCCGAGCACACGGTGTGGGGCGTTCCCACGTTCATCGTCGACGACCGCGCCGCCTTCGTCCGCCTCATGGACCGTCCGCGCGACGGCATCCACGACCCGTCCAAGGCGATCGAGCGCGTCGTCGGGCTGCTCGGCGGTTGGCCCGAGCTCAACGAGTTCAAGCACACCACGCTGAGTCGCTAGCGTCGCGCCGCATGCCGCCCCTGCGGTTCGAGCGTCGCATGTCCGACACCGAGGCGCTGATGTGGGCGCTGGAGGACGACCCCGTCCTGCGGTCGACCTTCGCCAACGTCACGTTCCTCGACCGGATGCCCGACGTCGAACGGTTCCGGGAGCGGATGCTGCTCGCCATCGAGGCCCTGCCGCGTCTGCGGCAGCGGGTGAGCGACCCGCCGGGCATCGCCAACCCGGAGTGGGTCGACGATCCGTTCTTCGATCTCGACTTCCACGTCCGCCGGGTGGGCGCGCCGGCGCCCGGCGACGAGCGGGCCGTGCTCGACCTCGCCGCCCGCCTCTCGCTCGACCCGTTCGACCGGGCCCGGCCCCTCTGGCAGTTCACCGTGGTCGAGGGCATGGCCGACGGGCGAGCGGCGATGGTGCAGAAGCTCCACCACACGATCACCGACGGCGAGGGGGGTGTGCGGCTGTCGGCCATGTTCCTCGACCTCGCCCGCGACGCCACCGAGCCGCTGGGCGGCGTGCCCGAGCCGGCGATCGTCGAGCGCGAGGGGGGTTCGAGCGCCGTCGACGCCGTCCGCAGCGCGGTGCGGGTGCCGCTGGGGATGGCCCGGGGCGGCGTCGATGCCCTCACCGGCGGCAAC
Organism: Acidimicrobiales bacterium; assembly: GCA_035540955.1. Lineage (GTDB taxonomy): Bacteria > Actinomycetota > Acidimicrobiia > Acidimicrobiales > CADCSY01 > DATLFP01. The sequence goes on along the minus strand of DATLFP010000058.1, from coordinate 6,424 downwards.
CCGGTGGAGATGGTGCGGTCGGTCCTGCGCCAGCTGGCGGTGAGCGAGCCGGCCCGGTCGCCGCTCTGGTGCGAGCGATCGCTGCGGCGCCACCTCGAGATCCTGTCGATCCCCCTCGACCGGACGAAGGCCGCCGCCGGCGCCCTCGGCGGATCGGTGAACGATCTCTTCGTGTGCGGTGCGGCCGGGGCGGCGGGGGCGTACCACCGGGCCAAGGGCGCAACGGTCGACGAGCTGCGCATGGCGATGCCGATCTCGACCCGGACCGACAAGGGCGCCGGCGGAAACGCCTTCACGCCGACCCGGATGCTCGTGCCGGTGGGGATCGAGGACCCCGAGGTGCGCTTCGCCGCCATCCGAGACGCCATCAACGTCACGAAGACCGAACGGGCGGTGGGCCTCGCGTCATCGGTGGCCGGGCTGCTGTCGCCGCTGCCCAATCAGCTGCTCACCCGCTTCGCCCGCCAGCAGGTGGGCACCGTGGACTTCACCACCTCGAACGTGCGGGGTGCGCCGTTCGAGCTGTTCATCTGCGGCGCGAGGATCGAGGGGAACTATCCGATCGGTCCCATGGCCGGCACCGCGTTCAACCTCACCACCCTGTCCTTCGCCGGCAACCTCGACATGGGGTGCGTGATCGACACCGCCGCCATCGACGATCCCGCGCTGCTGAAGGCGTGCCTGGTCGAGTCCTTCGACGAGCTCCTCGCGTACGCCTGAGACACCGGGTGGAAAACGCACGGAGCCGCCCCGTGGGGCGGCTCCGGTCAGACCTGGCGGCCGGGCGCTAGTTGGCGGCGGTGCCGGCGAGGATCATGCGCACGTCGAGCAGCAGGTCGGCGACCTCGTCGGTCGAGACGAGCTCTCGGTGGAGCATCTCGGACAGACCTCGGTCGATGACTGCGAGGGCATCGGCCAAGACCTGCGTCGCCTCGAGTGTCTCCGTCATGTTGAGCTCCATCGGCTCTTCGACCGTGTTGGTTGAGGTCATGCTTCAGCCTACCTGCCTCTCGTTCCTGCGCTCGGTCATGTGACGGGTGCGACCTGTGTCCCCGCCGTCCCCTCCCGTCAACCCTCGTAGGCCCCTGTAACAGGGTCGTCACGATGCCCCGCCGCTCCCCCGTTCTGCGTCGATCCACCGTCGAATACCGCCGGTGAATCGACACAGAACTAGACGTTGGTCTGGCGGTCGGCCCAGTAGGGGGCGCGGAGCTCCTTCTTGAGGACCTTCCCGCTGGCCGAGCGGGGGATCTCCTCCATGCGGTCGATCGAGCGGGGGATCTTGTACGACGCGAGGTGGTCGCGGCAGAACTGCTGGATCTCCTCGTCGGTCGCCGACTGGCCCTCGTACTCGGTGATCGTGGCGTGCACCGACTCACCCCACTCGTCGGAGGGCACCCCGAACACGGCGGCGTCGGCGATGGCGGGATGGGCGACCAGCACGGCCTCGATCTCCGCCGGGTAGATGTTCATCCCGCCGCTGATGATCATGTCGTTCTTGCGGTCGCAGATGTAGAAGAACCCCTCGTCGTCGAAGTAGGCGATGTCGCCGACGGTGATCCAGTCGCCGCGCTTGTTCTCCTCGTACTTCTCTTCGGCCTTGTAGTAGGTGTCGAACGCGCCGGCCGACCGCACGAACAGCTCACCGGGCTCCATCGGCTTCTCGACCCGGTTGCCCTCCTCGTCGAACAGCGCCACCTCCACCATCGGTGCTGCCTGCCCGCACGAGCCGGGCTTGCGCATCTGGTCCTCGGGCTTCAGCACCGTGTTCACGCCGAGCTCGGTCGAGCCGTACACCTCCCACAGCGAACCGTCGCCCAGGCGCTCGACGTACTTGCGCTTGAGCTCGAACGGCCACGGAGCGGCGTTGGCGACGAACCGCTTCATCGACGAGTAGTCGTACTTGGCCCGCACCTCCTCGGGCAGGTCGACGACCCGTCGCAGCGGGGTCGGCGCCGAGAACGTCGTGGTCACCTTGTGGTCCTGGATGAGCCGCAGCCACTCCTCGGCGTCGAAGTGCCGCTGCACGACGATCGTGCCGCCCATCAGCTGCACGATGCCCATGAAGCCCAGCGGACCCGAGTGGTACAGCGGGCCGGTCGTCAGGTACACGTCCCCCGGCTCGTAGCCGATCAGCTGCACCAGCGCGCCCCCGGAGGCCGCGGCGTCGGCGCGGCCCTTCCGCAGCGCGCCCTTCGGCTTGCCGGTGGTCCCCGAGGTGTAGATCATCGTGCCGCCGGCGTCCTCGGTGCCCTCGAGAGGCTCGACCTCGGTGGTGGGCAACCCGTCGGCGATCGAGGGCAGGTGCGTGGCCCACGACGGCGACGCCGACGCGTCGCAGTGGAACGACGCCCACTCCGTCACCTTCGGGCACTGTGCCACGGCGCCCTCGAGCTGGCCGGTCTGCTCGACGTCGAACAGCACGACGGTGGCGTCGCTGTTGTCGATGACGTAGGCCGCCTCCTCGGTCGACAGCCGGTAGTTCAACGGCACGGCGATGGCGCCGGTCTTGCGGGCGGCGTTGATCAGCACGACCACCTCGGTGCTGTTCTGCGCGCACCAGACGAGCTTGGTGCCGGCCTTCACGCCGAGGTCCTGGAGGGCGGCGGCGACCTGGTTGGCGCGGGCTTCGAACTCGCCGTAGCTGAGGACGGTGCCGCCCTCGATCACGCCGGGCTTGTCCGGGTCGGCGGCGGCATACATGGTGAGGAGGTCGGGCATGCCCGGACCATACGCAACGCGACGTACTGTCGGCAGCCGTGACCGCTGCACCCCTCGGCGTGACCTACGCCAGCCTCCCCTCGCTCGGTGTGATGGGCGCGCCCGAGGTGGCGCGCCGCGCCGAGTCCCTCGGGTACTCCTCGTTCTGGGTGGCGGAGACCACCGGCACCGAGGCGTTCTCGCACCTCGCCCTGGTCGGCGAGGCGGCGCCGTCGCTGAGCCTCGGCACCGGCGTGATCGCCCTCCAGCTGCGCACGCCGATGCTCACCGCCATGTCCGCCGCCACCCTGCAGGCCGCCCACCCCGAGAGCGACATCTACCTCGGCGTCGGCATCTCCTCGCCGGTCGTCACGCAGCGATGGCACGGCGCGCCCTACACCGACCGGCCCCTGGCCCAGGTCCGCGAGTTCGTCACCGTGCTGCGGGAGTGCCTGAGCGGCGAGTCGGTCTCGCACAAAGGAGACTTCTACGAGCTGTCGCGATCCCGGCTCGGCGTGCGCATGGGCGACAAGCGCCCGCAGATCGTGCTCGGCGCCCTGAACGAGGGGATGCTGCGGCTCGCCGGCGAGCTGTGCGACGGCGTGCTGCTCAACTACCTGCCGGCCTCCCTCGTGCCCTGGTGCATCGAGCGGGTCCGGGAGGGCGAGGCGCGCGGTGGACGCCCGCCCGGCACCTGCACGATCCACGCCTACGTGCACCTCGGCGTGGTGGCGCGGGAGGAGGGGCTGACGTACGCGAAGCGCGACCTGTTCTCCTACGCCGTGGTCGACGCCTACGCCAAGGCCTTCACGCAGGCGGGGTACGGCGACAGCGTCGTCGCCGTCCGCGAGGCCCACGCCGCCGGCGACCGCGACGCCGCCGTCGAGGCCATCAGCGACGAGATGGTCGACGGCATCGACATCATGGGCGACGCCGACGGGGTCGCGACCGCCATGCGGGCGTACGTCCAGGCCGGCGTGGCGTCGCCGGTGCTGATGCCGCTCCCCTGGGGGTCCGACCGCATGGCCGTCGTGCAGGCCACGCTGGAGGCCGCCAAGCAGGGGGTGGTGTGATGGAGCTGGGAGGGAAGGTCGCGGTCGTCACCGGCGGGGCCAACGGCATCGGCCGCGCCTGCGCGGCGCGGTTCGTGGCGGAAGGCGCCCGCGTCGTCGTCGCCGACCTCGACGGCGACGCCACCGCCGCGGCCGCCGAGGAGATCGGGGCCCTCGGCATCGCCACCGACGTGAGCGTCGAGGCCGACATCGTCCACCTCGTGGCCGAGACCGAGCGGCGGCTCGGGCCCATCGACCTGTTCCACTCGAACGCCGGCATCGCCGTCGGCGGCGGTGTGGAGGCCCCGGACGAGGAGTGGCAGCGCATCTGGGACGTCAACCTGATGGCCCACGTGTACGCCACCCGGGCGGTGCTCCCGGCGATGCTCGACCGCGGCGAGGGCTACCTGCTCTCGACGGCGTCGGCCGCCGGTCTGCTGACCAACATCGGGGCCGCGCCCTACTCGGTCACCAAGCACGCCGCCGTCGCCCTCGCCGAGTGGCTGTCGGTCACCTACGGCGACCAGGGCATCAAGGTGTCGTGCCTCTGCCCGCAGGGCGTGGCCACCAACATGCTCCTGGGCGGCCCACGCGACGCCGGCCAGTCGGTCGTGCAGGCGGCGGCCGGCGTGCTGCAGCCCGACGAGGTGGCGGACGCGGTCGTCGAGGGTCTGCGGGCCGAACGGTTCCTGATCCTCCCCCACCCCGAGGTGGCCGAGTACTTCCAGCGCAAGGCGAACGACTACGACCGGTGGCTGGGCGGCATGCGCCGGCTGCAGGCGAGGGTGCGCGGATCGCGCTGATGACCGACCTGGTCATGCTCGGGTTGGCGCCGGGGATGCGGGTGCGCTTCCGTCGAGAGCCGACCGACCGGTGGAAGCCGGCGATCGTCGAGCGGATCGAGAAGGACGGCTCGCTCGGCCTGCGGGACGAGAAGGGCGCGTCCCGAGCCATTCCCGTCGAGCTCGTCGAGGTCGAGACGCGCGGTCCGCGCGGCGCGTGGACGTGGGAGCCGGTGACCGAGCGCGCCGCCCGTGAGGAACAGCTGAAGCTGCTGTAGCCCGTCCCGAGATCTCGGGCTGCTGGAAGCCCTGGTGGGGCCCGGAACAGCCCCAGATCTCGGAGGGCTCAGTGGTGTCGGAGGGCGTCGATGAGCTCGGATTTCGACATGCTCGACCGGCCCTCGATGCCGACCTGCTTGGCCTTGTCGTAGAGCTCGTCCTTCGTGCGGTCCTCGTAGGCGCCGCCCCGGCCGCCGCGGCGGGCCACCTTCGAGCGGCCCTCGTTGGCCGAAGCGTTGGCGATGCGGGCCGCCTTCTCCTTGCTCATCCCGTCGTCGCGCAGCGCCTCGTACTGCTCGGGGTCCTTGACCGACGGTCCTGGCCTTGTCCGGGGCATGTGCTCACCTCCCATCGACGGTGCGATGGTTTCCCACTCGCTCCCTGCAGAAACACCGGGGCGCGTCGCAGCGTCTCGGCACGGCCCACGTGTCGCTGGAATCGGAGGTTGCTGCCGACAACACTCCGGCGATGCCCATTGGACAAGATGCCCCGCCGCCGTCCCCCGAGGAGGCCGAACGCGCGCTGAGCCGATGGCCGACCGACCTCGCCGGGTTACGCGCCGAGTGGGATCTCATGAAGGCTCGATGGCGACAGACCGAGAGTCGGGCACAAGCGCTGGGCGAGGACGCCTGTCGTGAGCGCGTCGGCGGCGAGTGGTCGTTCGTCGAGACCCTGCGACACCTCGTGTTCGTCACCGACGCGTGGGTGGGTCGGGCCGTGCTCGGCGAAGCGGCTCCGTACCACCGCGAGGCGCTCCCACCGACGTTCCTGCCCGATCTGTCGCCGCTCGGAATCGAGGTGGGCGCCGACGTGAGCCTGTCCGACGCGATCGCGCTCCGTCGCGATGCTCAGCACGTCGTCGACCGCGTGCTCGACGACCTCGACGAGGAAGGGCTCTCGCGCATCTGCGATCCGAATCCCGCCCGCGGCTTTCCGCCGGAGACGACCCATCCCGTCCGGCGGTGCCTTCAGGTCGTACTCAACGAGGAGTCCGCACACCTCGAGTTCGCGACCCGTGATCTCGCCACTCTCGAGGGCGCTGGGTAGCACGGCGTTCAGACCAGCCGTACGGCGTCGGCGTAGAAGATGGCGCCCGCGAGTGCCGACGCCGTGGCGCTGAGGATCCAAAAGCGGATCACGATGTGCGTCTCGGGCCAGTCGACCATCTCGAAGTGATTGTGGATCGGGGCCATGCGGAAGAGCCGTTGCGGCTGGCGATCCCGGCGCCAGCGGCGCGTCGCCTTGAACCAGGCGCGCTGAGCGAGGCTCGAGAGCCCCTCGGCCACGTAGACGGCGCCGAACACGGGGATGAGCAGCTCGACGTTGAGGCGGATCGACCCCACGGCGATGGCGACACCGACGGCCAGCGAGCCCGTGTCGCCGATGAACACCTTCGCCGGCGCCGCGTTCCACCACAGGAGTGCCAGACAGCCCCCGGCCAGGGCCGCCAGGACGATCGCGATCTGGAGCGCGTCGTCGGTGCCGTAGATCGTCGGGTGTCGATGCTGCCAGTACGCGATGGCGGCCAGCAGCACGAGGGGCGGCACCGAACACCCGGCGAGGAGTCCGTCGAGTCCGTCGGTGAAGTTCACCGAGTTGGCGGTCAGCCAG
>DATLFP010000057.1:0-8098 GCA_035540955.1 Acidimicrobiales bacterium | reverse complement strand
GTCCAGGGGTCGCGGGGGAGGGCGGCGGGGTCGAAGCGGGCGAGGAGGTGGTCGGTGGTGACCGCTTCGCCGGGGGCGACGAGGCCGAGGCTGGCGGCGAGCAGGGTGCGGACGGCGGCGGGGCTGACGCCCGCCGCCGCCAGGTCGCCGAGGTCGACCGCACCGTGGCGCTTGGCCAGGCGGTCGCCGTCGGGGCCGACCACGAGCGGCACGTGGGCGTAGGCCGGCACCGGCAGACCGAGCAGTGTCGCCAGGTGGACCTGCCTGGGCGTCGACGGGAGCAGGTCGTCGGCCCGCACCACCTCCTCCACGCCCTGCTCGGCGTCGTCCACGACCACCGCCAGGTTGTAGGCGGGCGTGCCGTCGTTGCGCCGGAGCACGACGTCGTCGACGACGCCCTCGTAGCGACCGTGGATGCGATCGTCGACGCCGACGACGGCACCCGGCTCGGGGCACCGCAACCGCAGCGCCGCCGGCCGCCCGGTGCGCGGCTCGCCGCCGTCGCGGCACGTGCCCGGATACGCGCCCGGCGGTCCATGGGGCGCGGACGCCGCCTCCAGCACCTCCTTGCGGCTGCACCAGCACGGGAAGGTGAGCCCGGCGGCGGTGAGGCGATCGATGGCGGCGTCGTAGAGGTGCCGGCGGGACGACTGGCGCTCGACGGGCCCGTCCCAGTCGAGCCCGATCGCCTCGAGGTCGCGCAGCTGCCGGTCGTACTGCTCGGGCTGCACCACCCGCTCGTCGAGGTCCTCCATGCGCACGAGGAACCGCGAGCCGGCCGACCGCGCAAACAGCCACGCGACCAGCGCGGTGCGCAGGTTCCCGACGTGCAGCGGGCCGGTGGGGCTCGGCGCGAACCGCCCGACCGCCATCAGCCGCGGCGGTAGCGCACGACGAGCGTCGTGCGGGGCCGGTCGGACCGGTTGGGCCCGGCGCCGTGGATCAGGTTCGGGTGGTGCACCGAAGCGTCGCCCGGGGCCAGCACCACCGGGACGGCGAGCGACTCGTCGACGAGCGCCGGGTCGATCTCGACGCCGAACGTGTTCGGCTCCTCCGTCGCGGGTCGGAGCGGCTGCGCGGCCAGCCGGTGCGAGCCCGGGATCACGAGCAGCCCCCCGTTCGCGGGGCCGGCGTCGTCGAGGGCGATGCCGATCGACACCGCCTGATCGATCCCCCGCGCCGCCCACGGGTGGCCGTCCTGGTGCCACCGCGTGGCCACGCCGGTGCCGGCGGCCTTCACCACGTAGGTGCACCCGAACGCCTCGACCGCACCCCCCAGGACCTCGGTGGCGACCCCGACCAGCGCCGGCCGCGCGACGAGGTCGGCGAAGAACGGGTCGGTGTCGAGCGGCGCGGTGACGAGCGCTCCCGTGGCCGGCAGCGTCGCGAGGTGGTCGCGGGCGGCAGCGACGGCGGGCGCATCGAGGAGCGCCGGCACCACGGCGTAGCCGTCGCGCTCGAAGTACCTCAGCGCCCGGTGAACTGCGCCGGCCTCCGCTCGAGGAAGGACGCCACACCCTCGGCGTGATCTTCGGACTTGAAGCACGCCGAGAGCGCCTCGACGTGCGCGGTCATGTGCTCGTGCACCGATCGCTCGAGGCCCTCGTAGGCGAGCGCCTTGATCTTGCGCATGGCGAACGGCGAGCCGGCGAGGTACGACTCGGCCACCGTCCGCGCCGTGGGCAGGAGGTCGTCGGGTTCGACCACCGACCGCACGTAGCCCACGGCGAGCGCTTCGGCGGCGTCGATGATCCGACCGCTGTAGAGCAGGTCGAGGGCGGCGGGCACGCCGATCAGCCGCGGCAGCAGCCAGGTGCCGGCCCCCGTGTCGGGGACCAGTCCCCGATGCACGAACACCCAGCCGAACCGGGCTCTCGTCGACGCCACCCGCACGTCGCACTGGCTGGTGAACTCGGCGCCCATGCCGATGGCCGGACCGTCGACGGCCGCGATGACCGGCTTCGGACACTGGACGATCGGCCACCAGACGTCGGTCTGCTCGGCGGTGCCGCGCGTCCCCCGCTCGGTCCCCGGGATGGTCTGGAGGTCGGCGAGATCGGTCCCGGCACAGAACGTCCCGGGGGCGCCGGTGAGGATGATCACCCGCGCCGCCTCGTCGCGTCCCGCCTCGTGCACGGTGGCGATGAACTCGCCGAGCATGGCGTAGGTCATCGCCCCCTTCTTCTCGGGCCGATCGATGGTGATGGTGGCGACGCCGCCGTCGACCTCGTAGCGGATCAGCTCCCCCCGGTCCTCGCTGCGCTCGGTCATCACCGCCGACAGTACGTTCAACGCGGTGCTGGACGAGGCGGTGGACGCGCTCCGCCGGGGAGAGGTGGTGGTGCTGCCGACGGACACCGTCTACGGCGTGGCGGTGGCGGCCTCGGTCCCCGGCGCCACCGCTCGCCTGTTCGCGGTGAAGGACCGGCCGACCGACGTGGCCCTGCCGGTCCTCGTCGCCGACGAGGCCCAGGCCCGCACGATCGCCGAGGTGTCGCCGGTGGCGGAGGGGCTGATGCGCGCGCACTGGCCGGGCGGCCTCACCATCGTGCTGCCGCGCCGAGCCGGGTTCGACGCCGACCTCGGCGGGCGCGATCCGTCGACCGTCGGGGTGCGCGTCCCCGCCCACGACGTCCCCCGCGAGCTGGCGCGGAAGGTCGGGCCCCTCGTCACCACCAGCGCCAACCGCCACGGCCAGCCGACGCCGCCGACTGCGGAGGAGGTGCGCGCCGTGCTCGACGTGGCCGTCGTCATCGACGGAGGTCGGTGCGAGGGTGCACCGTCGACGGTCGTGCGGGTCGACGGTGACACCGTCGAGATCCTCCGGCAGGGCGCGGTCGTGCTGTGACAGCCTGGCCGGCGTGAAGCGCATCTCGCACTGGTGAACCGCACTCGGCCGCTTGGCGCGGTCGATGGTCGCGGCGCTGCTCCTGCTGCGGTTCTTCGACGAGCTGGCGGCCTTCCTTCCTGCCGGCACCCTCGAATCGTTCCGTGACGACCTCGACCTGACCTACGCCCAGGCCGGCGCCGTGCTCGCGGCCGTCGGCCCCGGGGCCCTCGTCGGCAACCTGGCTGCCGTCGCCGCCGACTTCGTGAGCCGCCGGCTCATCGTCGTCGCCGGCGCCCTCGCGTACGCCGCGTCGATGCTGGCGTTCGCGGCGGGCGCGTCGTTCCCGGTGCTGCTCGCCGGCGGCGCGCTCCTCGGTGCCGCGTCCACCGCCATGGTCGACGCCGGTGAGGTCGCCCTGACCGACGTGGCCGGCGATCGGCTGCGGGTCCTGCTCGCCCGCGGCAACCTGCTCGCGTACGCCGGCGACGTCCTGGGACCGGTCCTGCTCGTCGGCGTCGCCGCCGCCGGGTGGAGCTGGCGGGTGGCGTTCGCCGTGGTCGCCGCCCTCCTCGTCGCCTACGCGCTGGTGCTGGCCCGCCATCCAATCCCACGCGCCGAGCGGACGAGCGACGCCCCGCGTCCCGGTGGGCAGCTGGCGACGGTCCTCCGGGATCCGCTGGTCTGGGTGCTCGGAGGCTTGTCGGTGCTGATGAACCCGCTCGACGAGACGATCATCGGCTTCGGCATCCCCTTCCTCCAGGAGGAGCGGGGGCTCTCAGCGCCGCTGGCGACGAGCGCAGCACTGCTGGCGTCGGCCGGCGGCATCCTCGGCCTCCTGGCCGCGCCGCGGCTCGACCGCTACGACGACGACCGGCTCCTCGTCGGTGCCGGTGCCGTGATGGCCGCCAGCGTGACGGCGTTCGCCGTCCTCCCTGGCGCGCTGGCGCTCGTCGGGATGGTGGGCGTCGGGGCCGGTGTCGCCGTCGGCTGGGTCGTCCTCCAGCACCGCATCCTCACCAGCCGGCCGGGGGCCGCCGGCACCACGAAGGCGGTCGTCTCCACCGTCGACGCCGTCGCGTTCGCGGCGCCGGTCGCCATCGGGCTCGTCATCGACCGCCACGGGCTGGCGGCGGGCGTGGCGGTGTTCGTCGCCCTCCCGATCGCCTTCACACTGCTCGCCCGGCTGCTCCGCCGGCTGTAGCGGACCATCCACGGTCCCGCGCGCGGCTTGTCGTACCGTCTGGACGATGCGGGAGGTAGGGGCTCCCTCGACGACGGTGACGGACCGCTTCCTCGACCTCGTCGACCGCCGGATCGCACCGGCGTTCGCGCCACTCGGCTTCGAGCGCCGCCGGTCGCTGCTCGAGCGGGAGGGCGGCGAGGTGCGATGGCTGATCGAGATCGAGCTGGCGCCGTGGACGAACCCGGAGAAGATCTGCTTCACGCTCGCCTGGGGGGTCGCCGTGCCGGGCCTCGAGGCCGTTCTCGGCGAGGACGAGTCCCCGCCGTCGCGGGTCGCGCAGTGCCCGATCCACGCCCGACTGGGCGAGGGCCTCACCGGGGTGGAAGCGGCGTGGTTCACCGTCGGGCCCGTCAACCGGGTGCTCGAGCGAGTGGTCGACGCCCGCACCGCGGCAAGCGTCCTGCGGGTGGCCCAGACCGACCTGATCCCGATGCTGCACCGCTTCGACACCATCCCGGCCGTCCAGTCCCACCTCGTCGAGCACCTGGTCAAGGGGCGGGGCATCGCGGGGGAGGGCGAGCTCCGGCGGCTGCGCTGGATCGCCGGACTGAGCCTGCTGCTCGACGAGCGCGAGAACGCGTCCCGCTGGCTCGACTACCTCGAGGCGCGATCGTCGGCGTCGATCGCGCCCGACGTCGTCGCCGAGCGGCTCGCCGTCCTGCGCGAGCGCTGCGCGTCGTAGCCCGCACGCGCTCCTAGCCTCGTCGGCCTGCGCGCCACTCGCCGCAAGGCCATCGCCGTCACCGCCGCCGTGAGCGTGTTCGGGCTGTCCTTCGGGGTCGTCGCCGCCGAGCAGGGGCTGTCGGTGGTCGAGGCGTCGGCCCTCTCGCTGCTCGTGTTCGCCGGCGGCTCCCAGTTCGCCGCCGTCGGGCTCGCCGGGAACCCGGTGGCCGGAGTGGTGGCGGGCCTGCTCCTCAACACCCGGCTGGCCGCGTTCGGCGTCCTGGCCGCGCCGTTCCTCGGCGGCACCGGATGGCGGCGCTTCGCCGGCTCGCATCTGGTGGTGGACGAGACCGTGGCACTCGCGCTCGAGCACGAGGATCGCGAGGAGGCGCGCGCGACGTTCTTCTTCACCGGCATCCTGCTGTTCGTCTGCTGGAACGTGGTGACGGTGGTGGGCGCTGCGGTGGGCGACGTGCTCGGCGACCCGACGACGATCGGCCTCGACGGGGCGTTCCCGGCCGTGTTCGTGGCGCTGCTCGCGCCCCGACTCGTCCGGGCCGACGCCCGCCGGGCCGCGGCGGGCGGGGCGGCGATCGCGCTGGCGCTCACCCCGTTGGTCCCCGCCGGCATCCCGGTGCTCGCGGCGTCGGCCGCCGTCCTGCTGGCGGGTCGGCGGGGGGGCGAGTCGTGAGCTGGGTCGCCATCGCCGCGCTGGCGGTCGGCACCTACGCCCTCAAGGCCAGCGGGCCGATCCTGCTGGGCGACCGCCCGCTGCCGCCCCGGCTGGGGCGACTGGCCGAGCTCCTGCCGGCCGCGCTCCTGGCCGCGCTCATCGCGGTCAGCGTCGCCGCTGGCGACCGACGCCTGGTCCTCGACGCGCGCCTCGCCGGGTTCGTCGCCGCGGCCGCGGCCGTGTGGCTGCGGGCGTCGTTCCTGCTCGTCGTGCTCGCGGGGTGCGGGGCGACCGCCCTCGCCCGCGCGCTGGGCTAGCTCGAAGATCTCGGGCTGCTGGAAGCCCGACTCGGGCCTCCGTCGACCCGAGATCTTCTACGCGTGGTCAGTCGACGGTGAGCGTGCCGCCGGTGATCGTCGCGGCGCGGCCGATCAGGTCGTCGCTCGTCATCGCCTTCATCACGTCGGCGTCGGTCGAGGTCGCCCACGTGCGCCGGTCGTCGGGCGTGAGGCAGGCCACGATGGCGTTGGTCATCGAGCCGTCGCGCTCGTGCATGACGGTGTAGGACTCGATCGTCGCCGGCCCCTCGTGCTCCTCGGCGAAGTCCTTGGCCGAGGTGATGGCGTCGACCTCGTCCTGCACGTCCTCCCAGCGGAAGCCGTCGCGGGGCGGCGTCGTCGAGTAGAGCCCCATGGCGTGCTTCGTGGTGTAGCCACCGTTGGCGGAGCACAGCCCGACCGAGCCGGGGTCGGCCCGCAGCACGCCGGCCATCGTGGCGATGGCGTGTCCGACGTAGTTGTTCCACGGGCCGCCGGCGAAGGTGAGCCCGCCGGTGACGGTGAGCTGCCGGTCGATGGCGAGGCCCAGCTCGGTGGCGCCGATCTGCACCGCCGACGGGAAGCACGAGTAGAGGTCGACATGGACGACGTCGTCGATCCCGATGCCGGCCAGCTCGAGCGCGCGGCGGCCGGCGACGCGGATGGCCGGAGAGGAGTGGAGGTTCTCCCGGTTCGACACGAACGGCGTGTCGTGCGCGTCGGTGCCGGCGAGCGGGAACACCCAGCGGTCCTCGGCGACGCCGAGTCGCCGGGCGGCCTCGACCGAGCACAGGAGCAGGGCGGCGGCCTGGTCGACGTCGTTGTTCGAGTTCATCGACTTCGTGTACGGGAACCCGACCATGCGGTTGCTGGGCGACGGCGTGCGGATCTCCTCGGCCGACTTCGCCTCCTGGATCCAGGCGTACGGGTTGCCGGCGGCGACCGCACTGAAGCGGGCCCACAGCTCGGAGATGTGGCGGAGGTGGTCCTCGACGGAGCGGCCGGCGGCGGCCCGGATCGCGTTCTCGAAGATCGGATAGAGCTGGATCGGCATGACGATGCCGCGGGCCGCCTCGGCCGGATGCGTCATCGGGAGGTCCTCGCCGAGCACCACCGGAGGCGCCGTGTCGTCGGGCTCGACGGTCCAGTCCGGCTTGATGTCCTGCTTGCGCTGCGCCATCCGCGTGCGCCACGCCTCGGCGCCGCCGATCACGGCGACGTCGAGCTCGCCGGCGGCGATGGCCCGCGCCGTCTTGTTCACGAGCGTCTGGGGCGTGTTGCCGCCCATCGGCGTGTACGCCGTCTCACGGGGGTGGGCGCCGACGCGCTCGGCGACCAGGGCGGCGGCGTTCACATAGCGCCACGAGAGGAGCGACACGATCCGCACCGAGTCAACGGCGGCCAAGAGGCCAGGAGCGCCGGCGTCGTCGGCGGCCCGGCGGGCGGCCTCGGCGATCATGTCGACGGGTTCGAGCGCCTCGTCGGGCGCGACGCGCTGGAGCAGCTGGCCGGCACCGACGAGGACCGGCGTACGGGGATCGAGCGGCATGGTGGGAGTCAAGCCCATCTGCGCCCTGCCCGTACACTCGACCCCATCGACGTCCTCGTGCTGTGCACCGCCAACCAGTGCCGCTCGCCGATGACCGAGGTCCTGCTCCAGGAGCGCCTCGGGGCGGTGGGCGTCGATGCCGCCGTCCGCTCCGCCGGCGACCTGCCGGGCGGTGCTCACGCCAGCCCCGGCTCGGTGCGGGCCATGGCGGCCCGGGGCCTCGACCTGCGGGACCACCTCAGCCAGACCGTCACCCCCGACCTGGTGGGTGCCGCCGACCTCGTCATCGCCATGGGCCGGCGCCACCTTCGCAGCGCGGTCGCGATGCGGCCCGACGCCTGGGAGCGGACCTTCACGCTCAAGGAGCTCGTGCGGCGGGCGGCCGCCGTCGGCGCCCGCCGCCCCGGTGAGCCGTTCTCGGCGTGGCTGGCCGCCGTCCACCGCGGGCGGGAGCGGGCGGCGCTGCTCGGCGACGACCCGAGGGACGACGTCGCCGATCCGATCGGCGGGCCCGATCGCCTCTACGACGAGACGGCCGCGGAGCTGTCGGGACTCATCGACCGGTTCGTCGACCTGGCGTTCGGCGCCGCCGAAGACCGGGAGACGGCGTAGCCGATGGGCGCGCCCCGCACGATCCGCGCCACTGCCGGACCGCTGTCCGGCCCTGCCCAGCAAGGGGAGCGTCCATGACCGAGGTCCACGACACCGAGCTGTTCGGCCTGATCGAGCGGGAGCTCGAGCGCCAGAACACGACGCTCCAGCTGATCGCCTCGGAGAACTTCGCGTCGGCGGAGGTGCTTCGGGCGGCGGGCTCGGTGCTCAC
>DATLFP010000056.1:0-36141 GCA_035540955.1 Acidimicrobiales bacterium | reverse complement strand
GCACCTCGACCTGCACGTGCGGCAGGTGCTCGTGGCACCACTCGCTGACCGAGCGCGTCGACGCCGCGCCCGAACCCTCACCTTCGATCAGCGTGACGATCTCGTGGTCGTCGGTGACGAGCGCGTGCAGCAGCGCAGTCGTCGCGTCGACGAGCGAGGCCTCCACCGCCCGGATGCCGTCGCGCGCGATGCCGAGGAAGTCACCCTCGGCGATCGGGCCCACGTCGCACGTCGACGCCCGCACCGCCCGGGTGATCTCGCCGGCGACGACGTTGCCCGCGGCCGACGTCATCGACGCCTGGTTCTCCTCGACGCCCGCGTCGGGGTCGTACTCGAGGAGCGCGGCGAAGCCTTCGGCGATGCCGCGCGTCGGCACGACGCGGACCGACTTCGAGGCGAGGGCGTCGACTTGGTCGGCGACCGGGATGATGTTCTTGTTGTTCGGCAGGATCACGACCTGATCGGCGTTGACGCAGTCGACCGCCTCGAGCAGCTGAGCGGTGGACGGGTTCATGGACTGGCCGCCGGTGACGACGGCCTGCACGCCGAGGGAGTGGAAGATGCGCCGGATGCCGTCACCGGTGGCGACCGCGACGACCGCGGTGGTGACCGCCGGGAGCGGGGTCTCCTCCTCCGGCGGCGCTTCCCGGACCCAGCGCTCCTCCTCGACCTGCTCCACGAGATCGGTGACGCGGATGTCGCGGGGACGGCCGACATCGAGCGCGGCCTCGATCGACGCACCGATGTCGTCGGTGTGGATGTGACAGTTCCAGATGCCGTCGCCGCCGACGACCACGATCGAGTCGCCGATGCCGGCCCACACGTCCTTGAACGCCGGGATCGCCTCGTCGGGCGCCTCGAGGAAGTACATGACCTCGTAGCGGAGGTCGGAGACGGCGTCGTGGGCGGCGTCGAGCGAGTCGTGGTGGGCGACGCCCGTCCGCGGCGCCGCCACCTCGACCGGCTCGGGGAGGGGCCGGCCGTCGCTCACGTGGAGGGCGGCGTCGAACAGGAGGAGCAGACCCGCCCCGCCGGCGTCGACGACGCCGGCGTCCTTCAGCACCGGGAGCAGGTCGGGGGTGCGGGCGAGGGCGTCGGCGCCCTGGGCCTTGGCGGCGTCGAGCACCTCCACCAGCGACGCCCCGCCGGTCGCCGCCGACTTGGCCGCCTCCGCCGCCTCCCGCACGACGGTGAGGATCGTCCCCTCCACCGGCCGCATCACCGCGCCGTAGGCGCCCTCGGCGGCGGCGAGGAGGGCGTCGGCCAGCACCCCGGCGTCACCGTCGGGCTGCTCGGCGAAGGTGGTGGCGACGCCCCGGAGGATCTGGCTGAGGATCACCCCGGAGTTGCCCCGGGCCCCCATCAGCGACCCGTGGCTGATGGCCTTGCAGGTGGCGGCGAGGTCGCCGTCGGCCACCTCGAGCTCGGCGACGACCGAGTCGAGCGTGAGGGCCATGTTCGTGCCGGTGTCGCCGTCGGGCACCGGGTAGACGTTGAGGCGGTTGATGCCCTCCTTGTGCGCGCTCAGGGCGTCCCGGAAGGCGGCGATGACCCGCCGGAGCTCGTCAGCGCCGAGCCGCTCGAGGGTCGCCATGGGGCGGAACCGTAGTGGCGCTGGTATCGTCGTCCGGTCCCACAGCGTGGTCGAGGAGCGTTCGAGATGGCATCGGTGTGCGAGGTGTGCGGCAAGCACCCCTCATTCGGCAAGAGCGTCAGCCACTCGCACCGGCGCACGAGCCGGCGGTGGAACCCGAACATCCAGCGGATCCGCGCCCTGGTCAACGGCTCGCCCCGCCGCATCAACGTGTGCACGGGGTGCATGAAGGCCGGCAAGGTCCAGAAGCCGCCGGTCCGGGTCAAGCACCAGGAGGGCTAGCCCCGACCTTCGGCCCCTCGCCGGTGACCGAACTCGCGACCGCCGCTCACCACCGGTGGCGCCAGCCGCCCTCGGGCAGCCCGCGGACCTCGCCGCTGGCCACGACGGTCCCGATCGCAGCTGGCGGGCGCAGCCCACGGAAGGCGGCCGCCACCGCGTCGAGGTCGCCGGCGGTGAACACCAGCTCGTAGTCGTCGCCGCCGGTGAGGGCGTCGTCGACCGTCGCCCCCTCGGCCACCGGCACGTCGCCGACGGCGACGCCGACCCCCGACGCCGCCGCCAACCGGCGCAGGTCGAGGGCGAGCCCGTCGGACAGGTCGATCATCGCCGTCGCCCCCGCGGCGCGCGCGGCGCCGCCCTCGGCCACCCGGGCCACGGGCCGGGCGGTGCGCCCGGCGACGCCGGCGCGCAGGTCGGCGGCCGCCCCACCCAACGGTCCGGTCACGAACACGGTGTCGCCGGGCCGGGCGCCCGACCGGAGCACCGGCTCGCCGTCGACGGTGCCGGTGATCGCCACCGTCACCACCAGCGCCGGGCCCGAGGTGAGGTCGCCGCCCACCACCGGGCACGCGTACTGCTCGGCGGCCGCGCCGATGCCGTCGTAGAGCGGCTCGAGGAGCGCGCCCCGGCCCGGGGGCACCACCACGGTGACGACCGCGTGGAGGGGGCGGCCCCCCATCGCCGCGATGTCGCTCACGTTGCGGGCCAGCACCTTGTAGCCGAAGTCGGCCTCGGTGGTCACCCCCAGGTCGGCGTGCACCCCCTCGACCATCGTGTCGGCCGCCAGCAGGAGCACGCCGCCGGGGGGCCGCAGCACGGCGGCGTCGTCCCCGATCCACGTCTCCCCCGCCGGCGGCGGCGGCAGCCGGCGGGCCAGCGCTTCGACCGCCCCGATTTCGTCGCCGTTCATGATCGAGAAGTAGGGTCGATGGCCCAAACCGTACGCCAACGACGGAGACCTGATGCAGGGAGTGGTGAAGTCGTACGACCCCGGAACCGGGCAGGGCGTGTTGCTGTGCGACAGCGACATGTCCGAGTACGACCTCGCCGCCACCGCGCTGGAGGGGTCGGTCTTCCGGATGCTCCGGCAGGGCCAGCGGGTGATCTTCGAGCTCGACGACGCCAACCGGGCCACGCGCCTGAGCTTGGGTTCGGAGGTCGACATGGCCACCCCGGCGCTCAGCACGGACCGCGACAGCGGCGCTGTGAGCGAGTGAGCAGCGCCGGGTAACACGACCCGGACCACCGGCCCCGAGAGGTCGGCCGACCCAACGGAGACATCGTGACCGCCCCAACCGAGACGGACCGGACCAGCAACACGAAGCTGCAGGAGTGGGTCGCCGAGGTCGCCGCCCTGTGCCAGCCGGACGCGGTGCACTGGTGCGATGGGTCGGCCGAAGAGGCGGCCGAGATGAACCGCCTCCTCCTCGAGAGCGGCACGTTCGTCCAGCTCGACGAGGCGACGCGACCCAACAGCTTCCTGGCCCGGAGCGATCCCAGCGACGTCGCCCGCGTCGAGGACCGGACCTTCGTCTGCACCACCGACCAGGGTGACGCGGGCCCGACGAACAACTGGGCCGACCCGGCGGAGATGACCGAGACGCTCCGGGGCCTGTTCGCCGGCTCGATGCGGGGCCGCACGATGTACGTGATCCCGTTCTCGATGGGCCCGCTCGGCTCGCCCATCGCGCACATCGGCGTGCAGATCACCGACTCGCCCTATGTCGTGGTGAACATGCGGATCATGACCCGCATGGGTCAG
The DNA here is from genome assembly GCA_035540955.1 of Acidimicrobiales bacterium. Lineage (GTDB taxonomy): Bacteria > Actinomycetota > Acidimicrobiia > Acidimicrobiales > CADCSY01 > DATLFP01. Next base: position 32,503 of record DATLFP010000056.1, on the reverse strand, counting down.
GCCGTGCTCGACACCCTCGGTGATGACGACTTCGTGCCGTGCCTGCACTCCGTCGGCGCCCCCCTCCAGCCGGGCGAGGCCGACGTGCCGTGGCCGTGCGACGCGGAGACGAAGTACATCGTGCACTTCCCCGAGACGCGCCAGATCTGGTCGTACGGCTCGGGCTACGGCGGCAACGCCCTGCTCGGCAAGAAGTGCTTCGCGCTGCGCATCGCGTCGACGATGGCGCGCGACGAGGGCTGGCTCGCCGAGCACATGCTCATCCTCGGCATCACGCCCCCCGAGGGCGAGCAGGGGGGCGGCCCCCGCGAGAAGTTCTACGTGGCCGCGGCGTTCCCGTCGGCGTGCGGCAAGACGAACATGGCGATGATGATCCCGACCCTTCCCGGATGGAAGGTCGAGACCGTCGGTGACGACATCGCGTGGATGAAGTTCGGCCCCGACGGCCGCCTCTACGCCATCAACCCCGAGGCCGGGTTCTTCGGGGTCGCCCCCGGCACGTCGGAGAAGACGAACCTCAACGCCCTGCGCACCCTCGACGCCAACTGCGTGTTCACCAACTGCGCGCTCACCGACGACGGGGACATCTGGTGGGAGGACCTCACCAAGGAGCCGCCGGCGCACCTGATCGACTGGAAGGGCCAGGACTGGACGCCGGCGTCCGACGGCCCCGCCGCCCATCCGAACTCCCGGTTCACGGCCCCCGCCGCGCAGTGCCCGTCGATCGCGCCGGAGTGGGAGGACCCGAAGGGCGTCCCGATCGCCGCCATCCTCTTCGGCGGCCGCCGGGCGACCACCGTGCCGCTCGTGACCGAGGCCTACGACTGGAAGCACGGCGTGTTCCTCGGCTCGATCATGTCGTCGGAGAAGACGGCCGCCGCCCTCGACGTGAAGGGCGACATCCGGTTCGACCCGTTCGCCATGCTGCCGTTCTGCGGCTACCACATGGGCGACTACTTCGGGCACTGGCTGTCGATCGGCGAGCGGGCCGACGCGACGAAGCTGCCGAAGCTGTTCTGGGTCAACTGGTTCCGCAAGGACGGCAACGGCAAGTTCCTGTGGCCCGGCTTCGGCGACAACAGCCGCGTCCTCCGCTGGATCGTCGAGCGGGTGCAGGGCACCGGCGAGGCGCTCGACACCGCCATCGGCCGGGTCCCCACGCCGTCGGCCATCGACACCACCGGTCTCGACCTGCCGGCGGCGACCGTCGAGCAGCTCGTCGCCGTCCACGAGCAGGACTGGCGTGACGAGCTGCCCCTCATCGAGCGCCACTACGAGGTGTTCGGCGACCGCCTGCCCCAGGCCCTCCGCGACGAGCTCGAAGCCCTCGAGAAGCGTCTGTCGGAGAATTAGCGGCGTTCTGGGACCGATCGGGCACGGCCAGCCGGCCCGATCGGTCGCAGAACGGAGGGTTCGAGTCGACGTGCAACCATCCGTAGGGCGCTGAGCGATGGATCCGACCCCGAGCAGGCTGGGTCGCCACCTCGGCGTCGGCGACGCCGTCGTCATCGGCCTCGGCTCGATGATCGGCGCCGGCGTGTTCGCCGCCTTCGGCCCCGCCGCCGAGGCCGCCGGCGCCGGGCTGCTCATCGGCCTCGCCATCGCCGCCGCGGTCGCCTTCTGCAACGCGACGTCCTCGGCCGAGCTCGCCGCCGTCCATCCCGCGTCGGGCGGCACCTACGTCTACGGCCGTGAGCAGCTCGGACCGTTCTGGGGCTACCTCGCGGGATGGGGGTTCGTCGTCGGCAAGACGGCCAGCTGCGCGGCCATGGCCCTCACGATCGGCGCCACGGCCGCGCCCCGCGCGGCCCGGCCCGTCGCGCTGGCCGCGGTCGCCGCGCTGACCGCGGTCAACTACGTCGGTGTGCGCAAGACCGCCGCGCTCACCCGGGCGATCGTTGCCGTCGTCCTCGCCGCGCTCGCGCTCGTCGTCGCCGGCGCCGCGTTCGGCGGCACCGCCGACGCGAGTCGGGTCACCCACGACCTCGGCGCGGGAGGGGTCGTGGGCACGCTGCAGTCCGCGGCGCTGCTGTTCTTCGCGTTCGCCGGCTACGCACGCATCGCGACCCTGGGCGAAGAGGTGCACGATCCCGCCCGCACGATCCCGAAGGCGATCCCCCGCGCGCTCGGGATCACGCTCGTCGTCTACACGGTCGTCGCGCTGAGCGCGCTGGCGGCCGTCGGACCCGACGCCCTCTCGGGCTCCGACGCGCCGCTCGTCACGGCCGTGCGGGCGGGCGACCTCGCCGGGCTCGTCCCCGCCGTCCGCATCGGCGGCGTCGTCGCCGCGCTCGGCGTCCTGCTCTCCCTCATCGCCGGCGTGAGCCGGACGGCGTTCGCGATGGCGGCCGACGGCGAGCTTCCCCGGTGGCTCGCCGCCGTCCATCCCGCCCATCAGGTTCCGCACCGGGCAGTGCTCGCCACCGGCGGCGTGGTCGCCCTGCTCGTCACCCTCACCGACCTGCGCGGCGCCATCGGCTTCAGCTCGTTCTCCGTCCTCGGCTACTACGCGATCGCCAACGCCTCGGCCTGGACGCTCCCCCGGGAGCGACAGCGGTGGCCGCGGTCCATCGCCGCCGCCGGCCTCATCGGGTGCGTGACGCTCGCGCTCACGCTGCCGCTGACCACCGTCGTCACCGGCGTCGCTGTCCTCACGGCGGGCGCACTCGTCCGGGTCGTCGAGACGCGGTGATCAGCCGCCCGAGGGCGGCGGCGTTCGCTCGAACGCCATCGTCGCGATCCGCTCCGTGAACCGCCAGCCTTCGGGTGTCCGCGCGAACCGGTCTCGATACTCACCGACCAGGTCGGGCTCGGGAACCCCTCGACCGCTGCCGTCGTGCCGGTAGAGCGTCAGGTACACGAGGCCGGTGGCGTGATCCGCGTCGATCACGTCGACGAGCAGGTTCGTGCACACGTGGCGGGACGTCCGGTCCGACTCCTGCCGGCGGGTGAACGCGGCCCGGATCGCCTCCCTGCCCTCCAGACGGTTCCCGCCCGACGACCAGACACCGTCAACGGTGAAGAGGTCGGCCACCGCGGCGGCCCGGCCCCCGTCGACGAGGTGGGTGTAGGTGATGACGAGGCGCTCGCAGGCACGTTCGATCGCCACGATGTCGGCGTCGGTCATCCGAGCTGCTCGATCCGGCGACGGGCGAGCACCTCACCCGAGCGGTAGAACCCCTTCTCGTTCGCGCTGGTGCTGATGCGACGCAATCCCCGGCACGCCTCGGCCGCCACTTCGTTGGCGAGCGCATGGCCGGGCTCGACGCTGAGCACGACGTCGGTGAGCTCGAGCGCGAGCTGGAAGTCGGCCGCGCCGAGCGCGTCGGCGGCCCGCTGCGCGATCGCGTCCGACCCGGCGACCTCGACCAGCGCACCGTCTCGGTGCTCGCGAGGCAGCGGGTTGAGGCTCGACGGGGTGAAGTCGTACCAGCCGGTGAGCACGTCGTAGACCGCTCGGACACCCCAGTTCACCGTCCCGTAGTGCTCCTGCAGCCACGGGTGCGCCGCGAGCGCCGGTGGCAGCTGGATCAACCGCGCCGCCACGTGCACCGGGATGCTGGCGTCGATGGCGCGAACGCTCTCGTCCCACACGTGCTGGAGGGCGTCACGGTAGGCGCGGAGCACACCGGCGACCTGCTCCCGCCCCGATACCGGCGCCGAGTGGCTGCCGACGAGGTGCTCGGGTTCGAGGTCGAGGAACCGCTCGACCGACCGGATCCATCCGAGCACCGGCCGGGGCCCGATCGCGGGCGTCGAGAGGTTCGGGAACGACGCGTACACGAGGTCGCCCGGACAGAGGACGCCGAGCTCGGGGATCCATGCCAGCAGGTGGTCGCGCGTCTCGCCCTCGGTGTGCTCCAGGTGGATGGTCAAGCCGCCGACTTCGAGATCGAGGCTGCCCTCGAAGGTGAGCGTCGGCGCCACATATCCGCGGTCCTCGAAGAGGGCGGGCTCGTTCGGCCCCGCCGCCTCGACGGGCCGGCCCATCTGGTGGGAGCGGTGGTGGCGGGTCCACGTGCCGAGGCAGCCGAGGTCGCGCTCGACGAGGCCGTGCAGCTGGTCCTGGGCCACGACGTCGACCGTGCGCTCGGCGGCGAACGCCTCACCGCCGGAGATGTGGTCGTTGTGGCAGTGCGTGTACACGAGGTATCGGGCGTCGCCCGGGTTCGCCTCCTGCAGCGCGTCCCGCGCCCGGGCTGCGTTCGTCATCCCGCCGGTGGTGTCGATGACCACGGGGCCCTCCGCGGTGGCCACCTTGATGACGTTGCCGAGATGGAAGCCCCGGGCGACGTGCACCCCCGATGTGATCTCGTCGACCCGCGGCTCGCCCATGAGATCCGGCCGGGGCCGCGCGGGCACGTCGGGCACCTTCGGGCTCACGGACATGCGATCACCACCTCTCCGTCGACGGCATCCGCCAGCGCCACCACCGTCTCGGTCGCCGATGTGCGCGCAACCGACACGCCGGGGAGACCGCTGCCCGTCGCCCCGTTCGGGACGGCGCCGACCAGCCGGATGGTCGCCGGCCCGTCCGAGCGGAGCTCGACCACCAGACCGCAGACCGAGAGCAGCGCCGCGCCGAGGTCGACCGATGCCGTCCCCACGCCGGCGAGATCGAGCTCGAGCCGGTTGTCGACCGGCAGCGAATCGCCCTCGCGCCAGGACACGAGCTGCTCGGTGTGGGGCGTGGGCTGCTCGACCACCGATGTCGACTGCTCGGCTGTCACCGCCGGTGCGGCGATGCCCCAGCTGGTGGCCGTCGCCGACGCGAGGGTCAGACCGTCCTCGGTTGGCTCGCGCATCGAGAGGCCCCGCAGCCAGTGGGCACCGTCGTGGACCAGGCCGAGCTTGGCGGCCAGGCCCGGGGCGGTCCAGCCGTCGGAGAACGCGTAGGTCACCACTCGCGCCGTTGACTCCCGCGCGCGATTGCCGAGCCAGGCCCGAGTCCGCTTCCAGTCGTCGAGGATGCCGAACGCGAAGTGCTCGTAGCCCGGATACAGGTCGAACCGGCTGCGGTAACCGAGCTCGGCGAGCCGGCGTGGCGCCGCGTACTGGCCCGAGGTGGGGACGATCTCGTCATTGGTGCCGCTCGACGCCAGCAGGGGAACGCCGCGCAGGTTCTGCAGCGTGTCGACCGGATCGCCGATGTTGGCCTTGCCGGCGCGACCGCCGCCGACGCCGATCCCGGTGAGGATGGGCCGCGTGATGCCGGTGACCGTGTCGTGCTGGCCGGTGGGGTCCCCGATGAGGGCGCGCGCGTCGGTGAGGTAGGCGCCGGTGAACTCTCCGCTGTACCCCGCCCACACGGCCGCGGCCGCGAACCGGTCGGGGTACAGCGACGCCAGCCGGTAGACGCCGTAGCCGCCCATCGAGTACCCGGTGAGATAGAGGCGCTGGTCGTCGATCGGGAAGCGAACCTGGGCGTCGGCGAGCACCGCCAGCGTGTCGGCCTCACCCCAGTCGGCGTAGAAGCTGCTCCCCCGCGCCAGCGGCGTGATGAGCACGAGCGGGGACTGGTCGTCGCTGCCGTCGCCCTCGCCCATGTCGGCGAGGAAGCCGGGCCCGCGGTTGTAGCTGGCGTGGCTCCCGCCCAGACCGTGGAGCACCAGCGCCGCCGGCAGCGGCGTGGTGCCGTCGTAGGTCGACGGCAGGTAGAGGCCGTAGGGCTGGAGGCGGCCGTAGAAGTTGAACGTCTGCGACAGCGCCCCGGCGGCCCCGCCGAACCGCCCGGGGGTTCCGACGTACGAGACGCCCTCGTGCTCGGGCGGGATGCTGAAGCCCTGATCGACGATGGCGGCGTAGAAGCGTCCGGGTTCGATCTCGTAGGGCGAGCTCGCGCCGGCCTGCAGGGCGGTGATGTCGACGTCGACGTGGAAGCCGGCGATGTCGCCTGCGGCCAACGCCGCCGCCTGTGCCTCCTCGAGGTAGGAGCCGGTCTCGCCGTCGCGGAACGCGATGTTGAACGCCCGAGCCTCGACGTCGGGGCTCCCGCCACCGGGCGAGGTCTGCGTGGGGGCGCCGCTGGGCACCGCCATCCACGCCTGCGACGCGAGATCCCACAGCCCCGACGCCGCCCACACCCGCATCGCGGTCGCGCCGCCCAGCGCGGCGAGTGGCACTCGCGCCTCGATGGCGTTGTGCTCGTCATCGGTGTCGACGGCGACGCCGGCGAGCGGCGCCGGCTCGCCCCCGAGCGGGGACGTCACCGACCCGCCGGTACCCCACAGCGTGACCACGACGTCGGCGCCGGGCGTCGCCAGGCCGGCGTCGTGCGGCCACGCACCACCGCCGGTGCCGGCGCCGGGATCGAGGTCGAACGCCAGGGCGACGACGGTCGCGTCGGAGACCTTGAGCGTGCTCATGCGCGCGAGGATCCACAGGTCGTCGGCGTCGGCCGCGAGCCTCAGCTCGAGCAGGTCGGCGGCGTTGTTGCCGTAGCGGGCGTCGTCGGCCGGGTAGCGGAAGTCGCCCTTCGGTGCCTGGACCGTGCCGTGTTGCACGGAGCGCTGGCCGGTGTCGGCGCCGAGGTCGTCGAAGAGGTGGTCCTGGTAGACCACCTCGCCGCGGGAGACCTGCGTCGTCCCGCCGAGCAGAGTCGACGCGCCGGTCCAGTCGTCGATGCGACCGTCGAGCACCCGAGCCGTCGGCGGCGCCTCCTCGTCGGGGCAGTGCGGGTTGCGCTCGCGGGCCACCGGCGACCCGCTTCGGTCGCATGCCGGGATCTCGCTCGCGATCGCCGGCACCCCGGCCACCAGCACCGCGACCACGGCGGCGAGGGCGGATCTCGCGGCGAGCGTGCACCGCGGTCGGCCGGCCGTCATTGGAGCCCCGAGGTCGGCACGGCGTGCTCGCGGCCGGGGTCGTCGGGCGCGGCCAGGCCCAGGTCCTCGTAGATGTCGGCGGTGATCTCGCTCAGCCGGCGGTAGTGCGCCTGGGGCCCGGGGAGGCCGTTCATGACGACTGCGACGGTGAGGCCGTGCTCGGGATCGGCGAACGCCACCGACGACTGACCGCCGCCGTGACCGAACGTGCGCGTCGAGCAATGGCGGCCGTAGTTCACCGAGTCGAGGATGAAGCCGAGGCCCCAGTCGATCACGATGCCGAACGTCTCGTCGTGCATCCCGACGCGATGGCGGGCCACCATCGCCTCGGCCGTGGTCGTCCCGACCAGCCGCACCCCGTCACGGGCTCCCTTGCCGAGCATCGCCTCGTAGAACCGGGCGAGCTCGCGCATCGGTCCCCGCCCGGCCGCGCCAGGCGTGCAGGCGGTGCAGCCCTCCTCGGTGTCGATCCTCGGGAACGCCATCGGGTCGCGGCCGGGCCTGGTGAGGTGCAGGACGCCGATCCGGTCCCCGTAGGCGTGGAAGCGCTCGCTGGGCATCCCCATCCAGCAGTCGTGCATCCCGAGCGGCTCGAAGATCTCGTCGCGTACGTACTGCGAGAACGGCCGCCCGTCGAGGCGCTGCACGATCTCGGCGAGGAGGAACATGCCCGAGAACGGGTGGTAGCCGGCGCGCCGGCCGGGCACCCAACCATCCTCGATCTCGGCGTCGACGATCCGGGCCAGGCGTTCGCTCCACGGTGAGACGAACGGGCTGTAGCCCGACGCGCCCGGAACGAGGGCGGCCGGGCCACCGCCCCCGACATCGGCCTGCCGAATGCCGGCGGTGTGGGTGAACAGGTGACGGATGGTGATCGCGCCCTTGCCCTTGCTCGCGAACTCGGGGATGTGGATGGCAACCGGATCGTCGAGGTCGAACCCGCCCCGCTCCCACTGCTGCGCGGCGGCGACCGACGTGACCGCCTTGGTGGCCGAGAACCACACCATCGAGGTGTCCGGTGTCATCGCCACGCCGGGGCGGGCCTCCCCGCCGGCGACGTCGGCGACGACCCGCCCGGCGACCGAGGCGTAGAGCTGCCACCCGATGTGGAGCCCCTCGTGCATCATCCGGTCGAGGGCGGCGACTGCGGTCGGGAGCTCGTGGGTCATCGGGCCGCCGGCTCGGCCTCACCGCGCCGGCGCGACCGCGGGCCGGACCCGTAGTCGCCGAACGGCTCGTCACGCTCGAACACGGCCTGGCGGAACCCGACCTCGGTCGTGCGGGCGACGAAGTCCATGCCTTCCTGCGAGTGACGGGCGACGCCGTCGAACAGCACGCCCAGCTTGCGGGTCGACTGGATGCCCATGTGCTCGGCGGCGTCGTTCAGCATCAGCTTGATCATCTGGAGCTGGTTCAGCGGGAGCCTCGCCATGCGCGCCGCCAAGGACGACGTGTGCTCGTCGAGATCGGCCCGCGGGACGACCTCGAGCACCAGGCCGAGCTCGGCGGCCTTGGTCGCGGGGATCTCGTCGCCGGTCAGCAGGTAGCGCTTGGCCTGCTGGAAGCCGATGCGGTGCACCCACATCGGCGTCGTCGGCACACCCCACACGCGCGACGTGGGGTAGCCGAACACGGCGTCGTCGGCCGCCACCACGAGGTCGGCCCACAGCACGAGGTCGGTGCCCCCGCAGATGCACCAGCCGTGCACGGCCGCGATCGTGGGCTTCGACGCGTACCAGAGCTTCTGGTACACGTCGACGAACCGGTTCATCATCTGCATGTCGGCCGCCGAGTCCCAGATGCGGCCGCGCTCGGCCTCTCTCGCCTGCGCGGGCGTCGCCCAGTCGAGGCCGTACCCGGCGCAGAACGCAGGCCCGTCGCCGCGCAGGAGGATCACGCGGACGTCGCGGTCGGCGTCGGCATCGTCGATCGCGCTGCCGAGCTCGGCCGCCATCGGCCCGGTGATCGTGTTGTACGCCTCAGGACGGGCGAGGGTGATGGTGCGAACACCGTCGGCGGTGTCGGTCCGGATGGCGGGCGGATCGGTCATCGGTCGTGATCTCCTTCATGGGTGCAAGGGGGACTGGCGAGCGCGGCGACAGCGCTATGCCGGGAACGCGAGATCGACGGTCACCGCCTCGGACGTCTCGATCCGCGCGCCGTTGGCATCGATGGTGACGACCGCGTGGCCGGTCACGATCGGCGGCCGAGAGAACGTGCCGCGCAGGAGCACGACGCTCGCACCGTCGGTCGTGAGCCGAACGGACAGGCCCGCCGGCGTCAGGTCCGCAGCCGCCATGTCGATCGTGGCGGCCGACAGGTTGGTCAGCGCGACGTCGAGCGCGTTCGACAGCGGCTGGGGCGGGCCATCGACCCAGTCGAGCTCGGCGCGCAGGTGGGGGTGCGGCATCGGCTGCGGCGTCCTTGAACGCACGGCAACGGGCGAGAGCTCGGCGATCGCGCGGCTCGTGGCGGCAATCGTGCCGTAGCGGTACGGATCCTCGGGGTCGCTCGGGTCGGCGTCGCGGCGGGCGAGGTCGCTGACCCACCACGCGTTGCCGTAGCGCAGCCCGAGCTCGGCTGCGGTCGTGGGGTCGGCGATCGAGTCCGAGAAGGTGTAGGTGATCGTGCGGGGCTTGGTCGCGCGGGACCGCGTACCGATCCAGTCGCGCGCGCCCGACCACGGACCGTCGAAGGCGCCCCAGCTGAGATGGCCATAGCCGGCGTACACGTCGATCGCGTACCGGTAATCGAGCGCATCGAGTGCCCGGTGCGGCGCGATCTGGCCGGTGATGGGAAGCAACTCGTCGTTCGACCCGGTCTGCAACAGGATCGGGAGGTCACGCAAGTTGCCCATCAGATGCACGAAGTTGCCGTAGGGCATGTGGTTTCCCTTGCCGAGACTGCGCCCGTCACCGCCCCCGACGAGATCCGTCACCCAGTTGCCCGTCAGCTCGCTGCTGGCACCAGCCCAGGACACGACCGAGGCCCACCGATCGGGGAGCAGCGTCCCGAGCCGGTAGATGCCGAGTCCCCCCATCGAATACCCGGCGAGACTGATCCGGTCCGTGTCGATCGCAAAGCGCGGAATCGCGTCGTCGAGCACCGCCATCAGGTCGCCCTCGCCCCACGAGTCGTAATGGCTTCGGCCGCGACCGAGGGGCGTGATGAGCACCATCGGATCATCGGGGTGACCCTCGCCGATCTGCTGCTGGAAGTTGCCCCCATAGGCGAAGTAGCCACCGTGGGTGCCTCCACGGCCGTGCAGGGCGTAGAGCATCGGCCAAGTCCGCGACCGGCTCCAGGCCTGAGGGAGGTAGACGCCGTACGGCTGCCAGCGTCCGAGGAAGTCGAAGGATTGGTTGTAGGCGTCGACCTGTCCCGACGCCCGACCGGGAACGCCCTCCGTCGATGCACCCTCGTGAAGCGGCGGGATGCTGAATCCCTGGTCGACGACTGCCTCGTACACACGTCCGGGCTGGACGACGTACGGGATGTCGGCGGCACCCGGGGACCACTCCGTCGAGAACGCAGCGATGTCGTTCGCTTCGAGCGCCGCCGCTTGGAGGTCCTCGAAGTAGTGGCCGCGCTCATTGTCGCGGAATGCCACGTTGAAGAGGCGAGCGGTCGTGTTCGGGCTTCCGCTTCCGGGCTCGGTCGCGGTCGGCGCGACGGCGGGGATCGCCATCCACGTGTCGCTGTCCCACAGTCCAGTGCCCGCCCAGAGGGTCCAGGTGCTGGTGCCGCCCATCGACGCCAGCGGCAACTTGAACTCGAACGCGTTGTCCTCGTTGACCGTGCTCACCGCGACGTCGTCGAACAGCGTCGAGGCGCCGGAGGCAAGGTCGACGACCTCACCGTGCCCGGTGCCGTCGGCGTCGGCCCAGATCGTGATCACGCGGTCCGCGCCCGGTGTCGCGACACCGGCCTCACGCGGCCAGACCCCGGTGGTGTCGCTCAGGTCGCCATTGGTGTCAACGGCGATGGCGGCGACGGTCGTGTCGGGCTCGCGCAGCGCGCCGAGCCGAACGAGGCCCCAGAGGTCGTCGTCGACCGTCGTGAGTCGTAGTTGGAGCAGATCGGCGGCGTTGTTGGCGAAGCGAGACTCGTCGCGCGGGTAGCGCGCAGTTCCCTTCGTGCGGCCTGCCACCGCGGCGCGCTGTTCGGCACCGGCGCCACCCTGCGCGCCGTAGTCGTCGTAGATGTAGTCCTGGTAGACGAGCTCGCCGCGCGACACCTGCCAGGTCCCTCCGAGCCTGGTCGACTCGCCGACCCAGTCGTCGACGCGTCCGTCGAGGATCCGGGATGCGCTGCCCCCGATCGTGCAGTTCGGATTGTGCTCGCGGGCCGACGGTGAAGCGCTGCGGTCACAGGCCGGATTGCCGCGGGCGATCGCCGGCGCGCTTGCCAGGATCACACTCAACGCCACACCCAGGACGGCTGCGCGCCTTGCCATCATCGTCTCCCCCTCACGGACGTCGGTCCGTCGTCGTCCCCACGCCGGCCGAGCGGCCGACACCATCCCGTCCATCCGCACTCAGAGGACCTCGTCGAACGCGCCGTCTCCGACGCCACGCAGGACGTTCTTCAGCAGCTTTCCGGTTGCGTTGCGGGGCAGCGGCTCGGCCGTGCGCGCCCACACGACCGGGACCTTGAATGCGGCGAGGGCGTCGCCGACGAACGCGCTCAGCTCCTCATCGCTCACGGTCGACCCCGGGACGAGGCGCACGATCGCCTTGACCGACTCCCCGAGGTCGGGATCAGGGAGGCCGACCACCGCGGCTTCGATGACATCGGGGTGCTCGCCGAGCCGCTGTTCGATCTCCGCCGGGTACACGTTCTCCCCGCCGCGGATGATCATGTCCTTGGCGCGGTCGGTCACGTAGAGGTAACCGTCGGCGTCGAGGTGACCGAGATCGCCCGTGCTGAGCCATCCGTCCCGGGACAGGATCTCGGCCGACGCCCCCGGGTCGTCCCAGTAGCCCGGCATGATCATCGGCCCCCGGAGTTGGATCTCACCGACCGCGCCCGGCGGGGCGTCGTCACCGATGCGCACCTCGATCAAGGGGAACGGGCGGCCCACGGAGTCGGGCCGGCGATCGAAGTCGGCGCCGCTGTTGACGGCGATGATGGTGCCGCTCTCCGTGAGCCCATAGGCATTGGCGACCGACCGGACGTTCGGGAACGTCGCCCGCACCAACCCAGGGAGCTCGGGCGGCGCGGGTGACCCGCCATAGGAGACGGTGCGCATCGACCCGAGATCGAACCGGTCGCGATCTGGATGCCGGCAGACGCGACTGACCATCGTCGGGACCGCCGACCATCGCGTGATCCCCTCGGCCTCGATGAGAGCGAGCACGCGCTCGGGATCGAAGCGCCCGTCGAGCAGGATCGTTCGCGTGCCCGCCACCAGGTTCGACACCAGCGTCGACTGGCATCCGCTGACGTGGAAGAGCGGCAGCGTCGCGAGCGTCGCCTCGGGTTCGCGATCGTCGGAACCGCCGGACGCCAGGCCCCCCGCGACGGCCTGCTCCGCGAGGTGACGAAGGCACTGTACGGCGGCGATCCAGCTTCGATGCGTGGCAATCGCACCCTTCGGCCGACCCGTCGTGCCGCTGGTGTAGAAGATCGCCACCGGATCGTCCTCCGCACTCGACTCGGGAGAGAAGCCGGCCGCGTCGTCGAGCAGCTGGGTGAAGGACTCGACCTTCGCTCCGGAGGGAAGCGCGGGCGCGGACACCGACTCGGTGCCGTCGACGACGAAGACCGCGTCGAGCGCCGCCGGCTGATCTGGAGTCGCGTCGGTTATGAGCCGCTCCAACCGGGGCGCGTCGGCGATCAGGAACCGCGGCGCGCAGTGACCGAGGGCGTACAGGATCTCCCCGCCCTTCCACCATCCGTTGAGAGCAGCAACGACACCGCCGGCAAGCACGACTCCCCAGAACGCCGTCGCCCACTCGATGCTGTTGGCGGCAAGGATCGCAACGCGCTCGCCGCGCTCCAGGCCGCGAGCACGAAGGTTCGCAGCGACGCGAGCGGCATCGCCGAGCAGCTCGTGATCCGTGACGCGCCGCTCGCCGCAGACGATGAACTCGCGAGCCGTGCGAACCCGCACGATGTCTGCGACTTCGACGAGCGAGCGGGGACGCTCCGCGAAGACGCGCATGGGCACGCCGCGCACGGCCTCGACCACGATCTGCCGCGTCATGTCGTCCGCTCTCGGCGCTCGCGCGCCGGGTGACTCTCCTCCCCGGCGCCGAGCAGGTGGTGGGCGAGGAACCGGATCGACAGGTCGATGGCCTCGCCAGGGAGCTCGAGGTGCCCTCCCTCCCAGATCGCCATCCGCTTCGGCCCGGGGAACAGCGCGAACAGCTCGAGCGCGCCGTCGATCGGGAACCCCTCGTCGCGCGTCATGTTGAGCATCAGCACCTCACGACCGGCGAGCTGCACTGCGGCGTCGCGCACCGCCTGGTTCCGCGCCTCGGGGTCGTCCTCCTCGGCGATGATCGCCGCCACCCGCTCGTTCATCCCGGCAGCGCGGGCGACGTCGGGCACACCCCCTCTTCGCACGAGGCCACCGAGGCCGAACACCGCGGCGCGGATCTCGGCGATGGCGGCCACCGTGGGGACGCCGAGCAGGGTGCCCATCGAGAACCCCACGTAGCCAGCGGGCGCGTCACCGACGCCGGCCACCGCCCGGGCATGGCCGAGCGCGACCCGCCAGTCCTGGGCCATCCGGGCCGGTGTGCTCGGATCCGACAAGGTCCGGCGCACTGTTCGGAACCGCTCCTCGCGATCCTCGATGGCCGGCACCCGCTCGCCGTGGACCGGGCCGTCGATCGCCAGGACGGCGGCGCCGAGGGCGGTGGCGTAGCGCTCGGCAAGGGAGACCATCCGGGGTTGATCCTTCGATCCGCCGCCACCGTGTCCGAGCGCGACGAGCGCCGCCGGGGCATCGGGCGTGATCAGCAGCGACGGGACCGGGCCGTTGGGGCCGTCAACCGCGAACGTCGTCGTGGTGAGTGTCACGGAGCCACCGCCCCGACCGGCGTCCAGTCGTTCACGCAGCCGCTGACCGGCGATCCGCCGAGGTCTCCACTCACGAGCGTGCCCGGGCGCGGGCTGCCGTTGATACCGACGGCGTAGCGCTGCACCGTCTGCAACATGCCGCGGACCGTCGACCCGTCGGCGAGCCGGCACGACAGCGATCGCCCCGCGCCGGGAGGCGACAGGTCGAACTCGAGCACCGTCTCTTGCTTCTCGCCGCGCCAGAGGAGCCCGCCCGATCGCCGCGGCCCGCGGACGAGCACAGCGCCGAGAGCGTCGCCCCGGACGGTGGCGTAGGTGAACGGCACTGTGAACCGCGGTTCGGTCTGGTGCTGCTCGTGCCACTGCGCCCAGCCCTCGACGCCATGCTCGACCCCGTCGACCACCACCGCCGCCGACACCCGGCCGAGCACCTCGGTGCGCCCCGGCAGCGTGCCGCCGGCGGCGCGGACGGGCGTGAACGACGCATCGATGATCAGAGGCACCGGGCCCGACCCCGCGGGCGCGAAGCCGTCACTGTGGCCACTGACCTCGACGTGCACACCAGCACCGGTCATCGCGTTGCGAAGACCGTGACGGCGGAACGATGCTCCCGGCGACCCGGACTGCCGGTACTCGACGCCCGCACCGTCGACCGCGGTTCGCCCGCCGTCGCAGGCGAGATCCTGATCGTGGAAGGCCACGACGCCGCCCGGCAGGAACGCGTGGGCCCACAACCAGGTGGCGCCCTCGTCGACGTGCCGAGCCAGGCGGGCCACGAACCCGGTCGCCCCGTCGGTCGACACGCAGTCGAGGTACACGCTCTCCGTCCAGCTCACGACGACCCATTGTCGGGTGCGCGGCGACCGCGTGGAAGTGGGGGATGTCCTACTACAACGCGCTCTGCTCCAGTGATCCCATCGACGCGAGGGGCGATCCGCGCCCTGGTGCCGACCGGCTGGGAGGTCCGTGCACACCGAGCCGACGACGATGGCGAGGACGCTGGTGCGCCAAGGCCGCGCCGCGGCCGCCCTCGCCGCTGCTGCCGCGCTCGCGGTGGTGGTCGCGGCGCCGGCCGCCGCCGCGCCCCCCGACGCCGCCGGGTACTGGTCGCGCCTCGAGGGCACCGTGCCCCTCGGCGCCGCATCACCGCCGCCCGACGGGGGCCTCTGGGTGGCAATCGACCCCACCGGACCCCTCGCGGTGTCCGCAGTGCGGTTCGCCGCACCCGCCGGCGCGTCGATCGATGCGCTCGTGCTCGAGGTCGACCGGACCGACGGGGTCGATCCCGCGATCGTCGCCTGCCCGGCGCGGTCGTCCTGGTCGCCGCCGAGCGGCGCCGGCGCGTGGAGCGACGCGCCGGAGGCGGCGTGCGACGAGCACCTCGTCGAGGGAACCTTCGACGACGAGGCAGGCACGTGGATGGTCGATCTCCGGGAGCTGACGTCCGGCGGTGCCGTCGACGTCGTGCTCGCACCGGCGACCGGCAGCCGTGCCTTCTCGGTCTCGTTCCTGCCGCCCGGCGAGGGTGCGATCGCCACCACCGCGACCCCCGACGCCGAGAGCATCACCGGAGGCGGCCCGGCGGGCCTCGACTCCCCGCCCGCCACCCGGCCGGCGCCGGCGTTCACCCCGGCCCCGCTCGACATCGCCGCGCCGCCGCCGGTCACGCCGGCGCCGGCATTCACACCTGCCCCTCTCGGCGCCGGCGCCCTGCCCTTCGCCGCCGAACCATCGGTGGTCACGCCGCCTTCGCTCAGCGCCGAGGGCGCGGGCGGGCGAGGTAGCCGTGAGCCGCTGGCGCTGCTCGCCGCTCTGATCGTGGGTGGCGCCTGGCTGGGCCGCGCCCGGATGGCGGTTGGCGCGGCCGGGTCGCATCCGCTCGCCGGCCGTTTCGCCGGTGCGCCGGTGGGCACGCGCCTCGCCGGAACCGAGTCGCTGCTCGCGGTCGAGGCTCCCGAGCGCGTCGAGGCCCCGACGTGAGCGGCCGGGCGCCGTCGCGGACCGGCTCGGGCGTCGAGGTGATCCTCCGCCTGCTCCCGGTGCGCGAGAACAGCACGATCCACGTGCGCGGGTCGCTGGAGATCGGCGGCGATCCCGTGACGTTCGATGGTTGGCTCGACCTGCTCGACGCGCTCGAACGGGTGGCAGAAGTCAGCCTCGACCACGGCACCGCCACCGGTCCCGACGACGGGGAGGGAGACGGCCGTGGCTGACGCTCGCCGGCTCCCGGCCGTCCTCACCGGCGCTCGCTCGCGGGGCACCCGCACCACCGTGGTCGTGCTTGGCGCCGTGGCCACGTGGTCCGCGCTGCAGGTCGCGCTGCCAAAGACCACGCCCGCGGGCATCGTGGCCCTCGGCGTCGTGCTCGGCAGTCTGAACGCACTGCTCGCCGTCGGCCTCGTGCTGGTGTACCGGTCCAATCGCGTCATCAACTTCGCCCACGGCGAGATGGGTGGCGTCGCCGCGGTGTTCACCGTGCTCCTCGTGTTCCAGGGCGCGCCGTACTTCGTGGCGGTGATCGCGGGACTGGCCGCGGCGATGCTCCTCGGTGCGGTGGTGGAGACGGCGTTCGTCCGCCGCTTCGAGCGCGCGCCCCGGCTGCTGCTCACCGTCGTCACCATCGCGCTGGCCCAGGTCCTCGGCTTCGTCTCGCTGATCATGCCGAGCTGGTTCGGCCAGCGCGTGGTGCCCCAGAACTTCCGCACCCCGCTGTCGGGCTGGCGGTTCGAGATCTCACCGGTGGTCTTCGACGGCAACCACCTGTTGATCGTCGCCTTCGCGGTGGCGGCGGTGACCGGGCTCACGCTCCTGCTCAACCGCACGAGGTTCGGCATCGCCGTGCGAGCGTCGGCAGAGAACGGCGACCGGGCCGCGCTGTGCGGGATCCCCACCCGGTCGCTGTCGACGCTGGTGTGGGTGCTCGCCGCGCTGCTGGCGGCGTCGGCTGCGATCCTGCAGGCACCGGTGATCGGGCTCAGCACGGGCACGCTCATCGGCCCTGGCCTGCTGCTGCGGGCGCTGGCGGCGGCCGTGATCGGTCGCATGGAGTCACTGCCGGTCACCATCGCCGCCGCTGTCGGGCTCGGTGTGTTCGAGCAGGCCGTGTACTGGGCCTACGGGCGCTCGTCGGTGGTCGACGCCCTCCTGCTCGTCGTGATCCTCGTCGGGCTCATCTCTCAACGCCGCCGGTTCGCGCGCGTCGATCCCGCCGACGCATCGACGTGGCAGGCCGTCGGCGAGGTGCGTCCGATCCCCGGCGAGCTCCGGTCGTTGCCCGAGGTGCGGTGGGGACGAGCCGGCATCATCGTCCTCGTCGCCGCCCTGGTGGTGCTCGGGCCAGCGGCAATGAGCGTGAGCCGGCAGAGCCTGGCTGCAGTGGTGGCCATCTGGGCGATCGCCGGGGTGTCACTCGTGGTGCTCACGGGCTGGGCCGGCCAGATCAGCCTGGGCCAGTTCGCGCTCGTCGGGATCGGAGCCGCCACCGCCGGCAGCCTCACGAGCAGGGCCGGGTGGGACTTCCTCGTCGCCATCGGCGCCGCCGGCGTCGCCGGGATGGTGGCCGCCCTCGTGCTCGGGCTTCCGGCGCTGCGCCTTCGCGGGTTCTTCCTCGCCGTCACGACGCTCGCGTTCGCGGTGACGACCTCGACCTACTTCCTGCGCCTCGAGTGGTTCGCGCCCGGCGGCCTGGTCGACCGCCCGCTCCTGTTCGGACGCATCGACCTGCGCAGCGAGCTGTCGTACTACTACCTCTGCCTGGCGGTGCTCGTCCTGGCGATGGTCGCGCTGCGAGGTCTGCGCGCCAGCCGCGTCGGACGGACCATCGTGGGTGTCCGCGACAACGAGCGCGCCGCACAGTCCTTCGGCGTCAGCCCCGTGGTCGCGAAGCTGACCGCGTTCGCGGTGTCGGGCGCGATCGCCGGCATCGCCGGCGGGCTCCTCGTGCACCAGCAGTACCGACTGCAGCTCGTGCAGTACGACCCTGCGCAGAGCCTCCAGGCATTCACCATGGCGGTGATCGGCGGCCTCGGCTCGTTGCCTGGCGCGGTCCTGGGCGCGGTGTTCGTGAAGGGGTCCCAGAACCTCCTCAACGGCCCGTGGACGCTGTTCGGGACCGGCTTCGGCCTCATCGTCGTGCTCCTCGTGCTACCGCGCGGCCTCGGGTCGCTCATCTTCACCGCCCGCGACGCCCTGCTCCGCGGCGTCGCTACCCGGCGCGGCATCGTGGTCGCCAGCCTCCTGGCCGACCGGCGAGACGACGGCGCGGCCCATGACGATGGCGCCCTGGCCGAGGACAGCGGGGCGCCGACCGAGGACGACAGCGCTCCAGTCACGACCGCCGGTGCGCGGTGAGCCAGGGCATGAGCGGCACCTCGACGGCGCCGACCTCGATGGTGGCACGCGCCCGGGCACGGCTCGGTCTCGACGAGCTCAGCGGGGCCGGTTCGCTCTGGCCGCTGTTCGTCCTGTTCGGGCTCAACGCGGTCGACGAGCTCGACCAGGTCGCCTTCAACATCCTCAGCCCGAACATCCGCGACCACTTCGGTCTCGACAACCTCGGCATCACCAGCCTGCGGGCTGCCCTGATTCCGGTCGTGATCGGACTCGGACTCCCCATCGCCTACTGGGCCGACCGTCGCCGGCGAACCCGCATCGCTGCCGCCGGCGCCGCCGCCTGGGGCGGCTTCTCGATCCTCACCGGGTTCGCTCCCAACTTGGTCGTGCTCTACCTCGCCCGCGTCGGGTCCGGGCTCGGTTCGGCAGTCAACGCCCCGACCCACGACAGCCTTCTCGCCGATTACTACCCGCCCGACGCCCGCGCTGGTGCCTACGGGGTCCACCGTCTCGCCAACTCGGTCGGCCAGTTCGCCGGGCCACTCGCCGCCGGCGGCATCGCATATCTGTTCGGATGGCGGGTCCCGTTCCTCGTGCTCGCCATCCCGACCTTCGTGTTCGTCGCGCTGGCGGTTCGGCTGCGGGAGCCGGTGCGGGGCGGCTTCGAGCGGCGCGCCCAGGGTGCCGACGCGGCGACTGCAGACATCGAGGAGGAACCACCCTCGTGGGAGGAGTCGTGGCGGTCGGTGATGGGCGTGGCGACGATGCGTCGCGTCTACCGCGCGGCGCCGTTCCTGATCGGCGGCGTGTTCGCCATCGGCACGCTGCGCAACCTCTACTACGACGAGGTCTTCGGGCTGAACGAGTTCCAGCGAGGCGTGCTCGAGGCGGTCAACGAGCCGTTCCAGATTTTCGGTTTGCTACTCGGCATCCCCGTCGCCACCCGGCTCATCCGCACCGACCCATCGCGGGTGTTCCGGTTCTTCGCCCTGTCGGCGACGGTGTCGGCGGTGGGATTCGTCGGCTTCGCGCTGGCGCCCAACGTCGTGATCGCGGCCGTGTCGTCGTGCGCCATCGCCTTTGCCGCCGCCGTGCTGGTGCCCGGGCTGAGCGCGATCTCGTCGCTGATCCTGCCACCGCGTGCCCGCAGCTTCGGGTTCAGCCTCTTCCGCCTGTACGCGTTGCCCGGCCTGGTGATCGCCCTCCCGATCGGTGGCGGTCTGGGCGACGCGTTCGGGATGCGCGTCGGCATCCTCGTCATGACGCCGATCTTCCTGCTCGGCGCCTACCTCCTCGCCAGCGCCGGCGCGCACGTCGCCGCCGATGTCCGCGCCACGCAGCTGGCGAGCGTCGCCGCCGCCGAGTTCCGCTCGGCACGCGAGTCGGGCCAGGCCAAGCTCCTCGTGTGTCGGGGGGTCGACGTCCGCTACGACCAGGTGCAGGTGCTGTTCGGCATCGACTTCGACGTCGCCGATGGGGAGATCGTCGCCCTCCTCGGCACGAACGGCGCCGGCAAGTCGACCCTGCTCAAGGCGGTTTGCGGTCTCGTCGACCCGTCGGGCGGCGCCGTGATCTTCGACGGCACCGACGTCACCTACGCATCGGCGCAGCAGACGCTGCGGCGCGGCGTGGTCTACATGCCCGGCGGCAAGGCGGTGTTCCCCACCCTGAGCGTCGCCGAGAACCTCCGCGCTGCGTCGTGGACCCTGCACGGTCGCGGAGGCGCCAGCGGTGCCGGCGACTCGGTGGAGGACGTCCTCGAGCGGTTCCCGCGGCTGCGCGAGCGCTTCCACCAACCGGCCGGCAACCTCTCAGGGGGCGAGCAGCAGATGCTCGGCCTCGGCATGGCGTTCCTGGCCCGGCCCCGGCTGCTGCTCATCGACGAGCTGTCGCTCGGCCTGGCGCCCACCGTGATCGCTGACCTGCTCGTGACCGTGCGCGAGATCCACGACCGCGGCACGACCATCGTGCTCGTCGAGCAGTCGGTGAACCTCGCCCTCACCATCGCCGAGCGAGCGGTGTTCCTCGAGAAGGGCGAGGTGCGCTTCGAAGGTCGCACCGCCGACCTCCTGGGTCGCGAGGACGTCATGCGCTCCGTGTTCCTCGAGGGCGCGTCGAAGTCGCTCGGTGGCAATGGCCGGGGCCCCGCAGCACCGCGCCGGGCACGGCCCGGCGGGACCTCACCAGTGCCGACGGCGGACACGGACGACACCGTCACCGCCACGAGTGACGACGTCGTGCTCCGGGTCGAGGGGGTGTGCAAGGCCTTCGGCGGCATCAACGCGGTCGAGGACGTGACCCTCGAGGTCCGGCGCGGCGAGGTAGTCGGCCTCATCGGACCCAACGGCGCCGGCAAGACGACGCTGTTCGACGTCGTCTCGGGCTACCTCCCCGCGGATCACGGGCGGGTGCTGTTCCTGGGTGATGACGTGACCTCGATCCCGGCCCACGGGCGAGCCCGGCGCGGCCTCGGCCGGAGCTTCCAGGACGCCCGCCTGTTCCCGTCGATGACGGTGCGGGAGGCGATCGCGCTGTCACATGACCGCCACCTCGCCCTGCGCGATCCCGTCTCCGCGCTGCTGGCCCTTCCCGACCAGCGGATCGAGGAGACGCTGGTGCGCCGCCGCGTCGACGACCTGATCGAGGTTGTCGGCCTGGGCGCCTTCGCCGACAAGTTCGTCGCCGAGCTGTCGACCGGGAGTCGTCGGATCGTCGATCTCGCCTGCGCTCTCGCCCACGACCCCACCGTGCTGCTGCTCGACGAGCCGTCGTCGGGCATCGCCCAGCGCGAGACCGAGGCGCTCGGCCCGCTGCTGCGGACGATCCAGTCCTGGACCGGCACCAGCCTCCTCATCATCGAGCACGACATGCCCCTGATCACCGAGACGTCCGACCGCCTCGTCGCCCTCGACCTCGGCCGGGTGATCGCCGAGGGAGCGCCCGCCGAGGTCGTGGCCGCGCCGGCGGTCGTCGCGTCGTACCTCGGCGACGACCGCTCCGTTCTGAGCAGGTCCGGCGCGGTCGGACCCGGCCCCACCCGGAGGAAGAAGTCATGAGACCTCACCACCCGTACCCCGCCGACACGGCGCGGCGACGCCGCGGTGGCGCGCAGATGCAGGCTCGCCGGAGCGGTGGCCCGCCTGCGAGCGCCAGCGAGCCGATCCGGCTCGGAGCGAAGGCAGTGTCATGAGCGGGCTCTCGTTCCGGGCGGTGGCCGGCCGATACGTGCCGCTCCTCGCCGCGATGGTCGGCCTGGCGCTGTTCGTCACCGTGGTGCCGTCGTCACCGTCGACCTCGGTGGCGGCGACCGACATCGACGAGCTGCTCGATGGCGCGTCGACCGGGTCGCGTCCTGGCGCCCGTTCCGGCGGGATCGGCGACGGCGACACCCTCGACGTGGAGTCCGGCGGCGCCCCCCGTGCCACCGGCGGCGGGAGTGGCACCGCCGGCGCGGGCGCGGGTGCGGGCGGCGGCGGCGTGACCGGCAGCGGGACCGGTGGTGGGAGCGGTGGTGGCCCGTGGCCGCAGGGCGAGGACTGCTCACGTCTGGCGGTCATCGAGAGCCCGAGCTGCCGGCCCACCCCGGCGTGGCGCGGCGACAACGGTGGCGCCACGATGCACAACGTCACCGCCGAGGAGATCCGCGTCGTGGTGTACCTCCCCCGACGGAACGAGCAGGTCGAGGCCATCCTCGCCGCCGGCGGCGGCGCCAACACCGGCCAGCAGCAGGACGTGGTGGAAGCGTTCGAGGTCTACTTCAACGACGCATTCGAGACCTACGGCCGCCACGTCTCGATGGTCTTCCAGGTCGGACCGGGCATGGCCAACGACCCGGCTGCCCAGCAGGCCGACGCGACCAAGGCCGTCGAGGAGCTCGGCGCGTCGATCGTGCTCGCCGGTGCCGCGTCCGAGGCGTTCCACGACGAGCTCGCACGGCGGGGCGTGCCCTCGTTCACGCTCACCCTCCAGTTCCCCGCCGACTACTACCGGGAGCGTGCGCCATACGTGTGGGGGATCTTCCCCGACATCGATCACACGCTCGATCACACCGCCGAGTACTTCTGCAGGCGGGTGCACGGCCGGAACGCCGTCCACGCCGGCGATCCGCTCACGCGGCAGACCCCACGCAAGCTCGGGATCGTCTACCCCGACGACGTCTCCGACGCCGGGCCCCGCCTGAAGCAGAAGATCGAGGCCTGTGGCGGCGAGGTCGGCCACATCGTCGGCTACGCCAGCGACATCACCACCGCGACGCAACAGGCGAGCAGCGTCGTCGCGCAGCTTCGCAGCGAGGGCGTGACGACCGTGACCTGCGTCTGTGACCCCATCGCTCCGATCTTCTTCACCAACGCCGCGTCGAGCCAGGGCTGGCAGCCGGAGTGGATGCACAACGGCGTCTTCCTCACCGACCACCCGTCGTTCGGTCGGCTCTACAACCGGGAGCAGTGGAGCCGAAGCTTCGGAGTGAGCGTGCTGAGCTACTACCGGCCGCTCGCCGAGGCGAACGGCTACCGCGCCTACTTCGCCGGGAAGCCCGACGGTGACCCGGAAGCCGCAGCCAAGGCGAGCGCCGGCCTGTACGGCATGACGATGTACACCTTCAGCGCCATCGAGGCCGCGGGGCCCGACCTCAACCCTCGGTCGTTCGCCCAGGCGATGTTCGGTCTCCCGGTCGTCGGCGGCACAGGTAGCGAGAACCGGGTGTCGTTCGGTCGGAACGGTCCGAGCGAATTCACCGGGGTCGACAACATGATGGAGATCTGGTGGTCGTCGACGCGACCCGGGCCCGACGGCGACCCGGGTTGGCCGTTCTACGTCGACGCCGGCAGACGCCACGACCTCGGAGCATGGCCATCCACAGAGCCCGTGGTGTTCGTCGACGACGGCAGCCCCCAACCCGGTCGGGACCCCGATGCGTAGGCGGACCTTCGCCCTCGTCCTCGCGCTCGGCGCCGCCGCCAGCCTGACGGCCGTCGCACCGGGCTCGCTCGTGCAGGCCAGCGAGCCAGCCGTGCGCGAGCAGAGCACGCGGCCGCTCCTCGACCAGGCCGCGATCGCCGTCGCCGAGCGCAGCCAGGCGTTCCCCCGCACCGAGGAGACCGCCGGCTGCGGCACCGTGTCGAGCGGCCGGGTGCGGGTCGACGGCTCACCCGACGATTGGTCGGGCGAGGCGACCGGCATCAACGGCACCGGCCGCCACGACGCCGGCGAGTACATCTGGACCGACTATCCCTTCGACGACGCAGGGACGGGCGAGCTCCGCTACCCCGGCGAGCGCGAGGCCGGCGAGCCGCGCGAGGACGGCATCGACCGGGTGTCGCCGCGCATGGCCCGCTACGGAGGGAACGCCGCCGACGTGGTCGAGCTGCGGGTGACCGCCGACGATGCACACGTCTACGTGCTCGTGCGCCTCAACTTCCTCAACGCGGTCGACACCACGGTCGTCGGCCTGGGCTTCGACGTCGACCTCGACGAGACAACGGGCTTCGCCGACTGGCCGCTCGGCGCCCGGCTCCGCACCGAGGGACTGGATCTCTTCGTCACCGCCCACGGCACGTGCGCCACGGTGACCACCGCCGCCGGTTCGGTGGCCATCGATGCCGCCGGCGGCGCCGTCGCGGTCGACACCGTCCACAACGTGATGGAGCTCGCCGTGCCGCTGTCGCTCCTGGGCGGGTCGACGCGCGTGCGCGCGGTCGGCGGGACCGGCCTGTGGTCGACCGAGACCGGCTCCTGGATGCAGCCGATCACCGGCGTGCAGGCGACCAACAGCACCGACGGCGTGACCGGCGCGCAGACCGCGGAAGACCCGGCGGTGTTCAACCTCCTGTTCCGCGACGACGAGCCGCTCTTCGATCCGAACAACGTGCTGAGCACCGGTAGCGGCGCACCGACGAGCCGACGGGTGTTCCAGGTCGCTCGCCAGATCGAGGTGCTGTCGGGCGGCACCACCGGTCCGTACGGCGTGACCCTCGAGCTCGATCGCCTCGTTCCGGGCGCGCCGTCGGACGCGCCGGTCCACCGTCGCGGCGACGACGTCGCCTTCACCCGCCAGTACCGGTCGCGGCTCGACCTCGAAGGCCTGCTGTTCATCGGCAACCAGCTCGTGTACCTGAGCCGGTACCAGCCCTATGCCGTCCACCTACCCGATTGCTACGAGGATGGTTGCCCGGTGTGGCCCACCGACGGTCGGGCGCCGTTGGCGGTGCACTTCCACGGTGGTGACGGCAGTCACGTGAACCAGGTCGAGTCCGAGGCGGGGGCACGGGTCTCGGTGGGTCTGGCCGAGGAAGTCGGCGCCATCACCGCCGCGCCCCTCGGCCGCGGCCGGCGCCAACCGTGGTGGCGGGGCCCGGGCGAGCTCGACGTGCTCGAGGTGATCGAGGACGTCGAGCGCGCCTACACCACCGACCCCGACCGGCGGCTGGCGACCGGCGCGTCGCTCGGCGGGTACGCGACGGTCCGCTTCGCCAGCCTCTACCCGGACCTGTGGGCTGGCGCCGCGCCGCACTGCCCGGCCACGTACGAGAACAGCGCCAGCAGCCGGGCGCCCGGCGGAGAGGTCGCGGCATCGCAGACCTTCACCATCGAGCCGGTCGTGCCGGGGATGCTCAACGTGCCGTTCCGCCAGACCAGCGGCACCGGCGATCCGCTCGTGCGCATCACGTCAGGGCACCGGTTGCGCGACGCCGCCCTCTCCGCCGACCTCGACCTCTGGTACACGGAGTACCCGAACAGCAGCCACTGCTTCCTCGTGCCGGCGACCGCCGGCGGATGGATGCACAACCACGTCCCGGAGATGTCCGACCTCCTCCGCCGGGGGCGGGTCACGAACCCGGCCCGAGTCCGCTACGCGGTCGACGCCCGTCACTACCCCGCCGGCCCGGAGGTCATCGGCGTCCACGACGTGCGCGACCTCGGCGCCGGCTACCGGGGTGCCTACTGGGTGTCAGGGCTGGTCGTGCGGCCCGAGGTCGAGGCCGAGGCGACGCGACTCGGCCGGTTCGTAGCCGGCAACTCCCTCGGAGGGCCGGGCCCGGAGGTCACCGCCATGATCGACGTCGCCAGCCACGCTCGGGGGTCGGGCGCGCTCGCCACCCAGGGCTGCGGCGACTCGGTGGGCTTGGCAGGGATCGAGGGTGGCGGCAACCCGACTGCTCACCCGGACGCCGGCGGCTCGACCGGGATCGAGTGGAACAACCCCAACCGCTGGGTCTGCCAGGCCCAGGCGTGGGGCGGGGACGCCCGGGCGGCGCTCGACCTCATCACCACCAACTTGGCCGCCGCCACCGTCGACCTGCGGGCCACGGGCGTGCTCCAGGGACCCGGCTTCGTGATGCACGCCACCGGCGACGGTCCCCTCGTGCTCACCCTCCTCGCCCCGGGTCGGCTGGCGGCCTCCGGTCCGTGCGCGGCGACCACGTCGTCTCCTCCCGGTGCCCTCGTCCTGACCCTCGACCTGTCGGGTACGTCCTGCGCCGTCACCGTCACGAGAGGAAGCTGAGCCACGTTCTGGGCGCACTGAGGCCGGCTCTACCGGCCCCCGTGCGCCGGGAACGAGGTCGAGGTAGGGATTCCCCCATCTGAGCGGGAACTCCCACGTGTGGGGGGACTGATCGGGAGACACCTGGAGCTGTCCGCCGTGCTCGAGCGGCTGAAGGCGGCCCGGGGCCGGACCGAGAGCACGATCTTCGTGCGGGGCGAGGCTGGCATCGGCAAGTCGCGCCTGCTCGCCGAGGTCCTCGACCAGGCTCGCCTCCTCGGCTACACGGTGCTGACCGGTCGGGCCGACGAGCTCGAGCAGGAGGTCCCCTACGTCGCCCTCCGCGAGGCGATCGAGCCCGCCCTGCAGGCAGAGCGCGAGGTGCGCCTGCTCGACGCCGTGGAGTCGGTGCAGCGCGCCCTCTTGCTCCGGCCTGATGCCTCCTCGACCGCAGATTCGGCCGCGACCGCGCAACCCGACCGCTCCGCGCTGCAGCTCCTCTACGCCGAGGGCGAGCGCCTCCTCCGGGCATGGTCCGACCGCCAGCCGGTCGTCCTCGCCCTCGACGATCTCCACGCGGCAGACCGGGACACGGTCACGGTGATGTCGCTCCTGGCCCGGCATCTCGCAGGGGCGCGCGTCGTGCTCTTCGCGACGATGCGCCGCCACGCGCCCGACCGCAACCTCGAGCTCGAGACGCTCGTCGACCGGCTCGCCGACTCCGGGCGCGCCATCACCCTCGACCTCGAACCGCTCGACCACGAGGACGTGCGCGCACTCGTCGGCACCCAGCTGGGCGGGCCGGCCATGGACGGCGTGATCGACCATGTCTGGGACCTCAGCCGTGGCAATCCGTTCTTCGCCGAGGAGGCCGTCCGCTGCCTGCAGGAGTCGGGCACGGTCCGCGAGATCGATGGCCTCTGGCACCTGTCCGGAGCATCGGAACCCGTGGCCGCCAGCCGGCGCAACACGGTCCTCAGCCGCGTGTTCCGGCTGGGCCGCCCGGTCCGATCGGTGGCCAGGGCGGCGAGCACGCTCCAGTCGGTGCCGCTCGACCGCATCGATCTCCTCGCGTCGCTGGCAAGGACCGCCGAGACCGAGGTCGCGCGTGCCCTCGACGATCTCGTCGAAGCGAACGTGCTGCGCGAGACCCGACCGGCGACGCTCGAGTTCGTCCACCCGATCGTGCGATCGACGCTCTACGAGGACCTCGGGCCGACCGAGCGCCGACGCATGCACGCCGCCGTCGCGGCCTACCTGACCGAGCGGCGGGGCGCCGGCCAGGACGTGTCGATCACCGAGATCGCCGTGCACGTCGCCGAGTCGGTCGAGTCGGGAGACGAGCGAGGAGCGCAGCTCCTCGCTGAAGCCGGCGACGCCGCGTCCCGTACTGCGCCACAGTCGGCGGCGGGCTGGTTCGCGCGCGCCCTCGAGGTGCTGCCGATCGATCACCCCTCGGCTGGGCGCCTGCTGGCTCGGCGGTCGCGCTCCCTGTACCTCGCGGGCCGGTTCGACGAGGCCGCGACGGCCGGATCCGACGCCCTGCACAGGCTCGGCCCAGGGAGGGACGCGGCGCGCACCGCGGCTCTCGTCGTCAGCGCCCTCACGTCCGCACACCGGTTCACCGAAGCACTCGAGCTCGCCGACAGCATCCTCGCCCGTTCGCCCAGCCCGATGAGCAGGTTGCGAACGCAGCGGGCGAGCTTGCTCCAGTACCTCAACCGGTTCGACGAGGCGCGCGAGGAGGGCCAGCGCGCGCTGCAGCTGTCGGAGGACGACCCCGCCGGTCGCGCTGCCGCGCTCGGCCAGCTCGGCGGCCTCGCGTTCGCTCAAGGGGACGTCGGCGAGTCGCTGGCGCTCCTGGACTCGCAGCTCGAGCTGGCATGCGAGCTCGGACCTGCGACCCACCTCTCGGCCCTCGTGCAGCGGGCGGTGTACCTCGCGCTCTTCGGGATGGTGCGCGAAGCCGACGTCGCCCTCGTCGACGCCCGCAAGCAATCGACCGAGCTCGGCGAGGCCGCATTTCGATCAACGCTCGAGGTGGCCGGCGTGGTGACCGACTGGCTCGGCGGGCGCTGGGACGACGCCGTGACGCGGTGGCAGGTGGTCAAGGGGTCCGAGACCGAGTCGTACGTCGCGGGTCTGGCCCGCTGGGCGGTGGTGGCGATCCTGACCAGCCGTGGCCGCCACGCCGACGCCGCTCGCGAGATGGTCGAGATCGAGGACGGTGCCGTGTTCACCACGTCGATCGCGTCGTGGGCCACGGCCGCGCTCGCCGCGGCGTCTGGGCGGCCCGAGGAAGCGCTGGAGGTGCTGCGCGCCGCGGTCAGCGCGGACCTCGCCAGCGGCCGCAGGAGTGCACTGGCGCTCCTGCTCGCGCAACAGGTGCAGGTGGAGCTCGAGTCCGGCGACACCGACGCGGCCCGATCCACCGGCGCGCTCCTCGACGCGGTCGGTGCCGAGACCCACTCCCCCTGGGTCCGAGTGCTCACGCTCCGCGCCTCGGCGATGCTGCACGACCGGCCCGACCACGCCGCCGATGCACTGACCTTGTCCGAGGAC
This sequence comes from Acidimicrobiales bacterium, assembly GCA_035540955.1. GTDB lineage: Bacteria > Actinomycetota > Acidimicrobiia > Acidimicrobiales > CADCSY01 > DATLFP01. The sequence goes on along the minus strand of DATLFP010000056.1, from coordinate 4,273 downwards.
AATGGGCTCGTCGTGGAGGCGGCGCGGTGCCGCGCCACGCTGGCGCGGCTCGGCGTCGATCCGCCGGGCAACCTGGTCGCCGCCCACGAGGTGTTCACCCGCCTGGGCGCCGAGCAGGAGCGCCGAGCGGTGGCCGCCGAGCTGCGGCGCCGGAGCCTTCGGGTGCCACGCGGGCGACGAGCGCGTCCGGGCGGGCTGACCGCCACCGACGTGGAGCTGGCCCGGCTGGTGCACGAGGGGAAGACGAACCGCGAGATCGCGTCGCTGCTCCACCTCAGCCCCAAGACGATCGAGGTCTACCTCACGCGGCTCTTCGCCAAGGCCGGCGTGGCCAACCGGCTCGATCTCGCGCTGGCGGTGACGGACGGTCGGCTGGACACGCTCACCGGCACCAGCTGATCCAGGCTCCACAGGGCGGCGGCGTCCCGCGCACGTGTGCCACCCAACGATGGGGGGCTCCCTACTTTCGTTGGGCCAGGGGTGTCGATTTCACTGGTCCGGTGACCGACGGACAGACAGACATCGCGGGAAAGGTCGTGCTGGTGACCGGCGCCGCGACCGGCATCGGCCGGGCGCTGGCTGCAGGATTTCGGGCCGATGGCGCACACGTCGCCGGCTGCGACCTCGCCGCGCGCGTCGACGAGGCCCAGGAGGTGTGCGACCTCGCGGGTGCATGCGACGTGCGCGACGCCGCCCAGGTGCGAGCATTCGTCGATGCGGCGATCGCCAAGTTCGGGCGGCTCGACGTCGTCGTTGCCAACGCCGGCATCGGTCGCTACGCACCGGTGCTCGACGCCGGCTGGTCCGACATCGCCGACGTGATCGAGATCAACCTGTTCGGCGTGCTCCACACGCTGCGGGCGGCTCTGCCCGGGATGCGCGAGCAACGTTCGGGAAGGGCGATCGTGCTCGTGTCGCGCCACGCCGAGCTCTGCCCGGCGGAGCTCTCGGGCTACAGCATGTCGAAGGCGGCGGTCGTGGCGTTGACCCGCACGTTGTCGCGCGAGCTCGCCGACGTCGACGTCCTCGTCAACAACCTGATCCCCGGACCGACGCTCACCGAGATGAACCCGCGCGGCTCGCAGGAGCCGGATGCGGTGTACCCGACTGCTCGGATGCTGGCCACACTCCCGCCTGGTGGGCCATCAGGGCGGACCTTCTGGGACGGCCAGGACTACCCGATCTGGTCCAGGTTCTCGACGCCGGCCCGCCGCGAAGACTGACACCACGGCGGCCCCGTCGCCGTCCGCGTCGAGACGCGGTGATCAGCCGCCCGACAGGGCCTGCATGAGGGTCACCTCGTCGTCGGCGCCGACCGGGGTGGTGGCGAGCGCGCCGCGGTCGACCGGCTCCTCGCCCACCCACACCTTCATGTGGGTGCGCAACCGGCCCTGTTCGTCGACGACGCGGAAGCGGAAGCCGGGGAACTGCCGGTCGAGGTCGGCCAGCACCTCGTCGACGGTCGTCCCCCGGCCCTCGACCACCGACTGCTGGCCGGTGTAGGACCGCAGCGGGGTCGGGATCCTCACCCGCACTCGACGGTGTAGATCTCGGGGAGGTGCTCGGCGATGCACCGCCAGGACTCCCCCTCGTCGGTGCTGGCCCACACCTCGCCGCACGTCGTGCCGAAGTAGATGCCGACGGGATCGTCGCCGTCGGTCGTCATCGCCTGGCGCTTCACAGTGAACCACGCCCGCTCCGGCATCCCGTTCGCCTGCCGCTGCCACGTGGTGCCGCCGTCACGGGTGACGTACGCCGCCGGCCGGCCGTCGATCGACGTGCGGGGCCACGTCTCGGTGCCGTCCATCGGGAACACCCACGCGGTGTCGGGGTCACGCGGGTGCAGCTCGATGGGGAACCCGATGTCGCCGATCTCGCGCGGCATGTTGTCCCCGATTCGGGTCCACTTCACCTCGGGCCGGTCGAGCCGGTAGATGCCGCAGTGGTTCTGCATGTAGAGGCGGTCGGGGTCGGCGGGGTGCATCCGCACGGTGTGCGGGTCCTGGCCGAACTCGGGGAACGGGTCGGGGAAGAAGTCGGCCGCCACGCCCTGGTTGAGCGGCGCCCAGCCCTCGCCGCCGTCGGTCGACTCGAACGTGCCGCCGCCGGACAGCGACACGTAGAGGTGACGCGCGTCGCGCGGGTCGACGATGACCGAGTGGAGCATCGAGCCGTCAGGGGTGCTCTCCTCGGGCCACTCGCACCACGTCTCCCACATCGGGTGGTCGTTCCAGCCCGTGACCGGCGACCAGGTGTCGCCGTCGTCGTCGCTGCGGAACAGCCCCTGCGGCGACGCGCCGCCGGCGTACCAGACGCCGGCCTCGTGCGAGGGGGTGAGCCAGAACACCGTCTTGAGGGCCCGGCCGAGCCGGTCGCCGGTGGCGAACGCCGGCGGCCGCGACGCCTCGGCCCACGACCCCCCTCCGTCGGTCGAGCGGAACACGGTCGGACCGAGGTGGCCGGTGCTGGCGGCGACGAGGACGGTCCCGTCGTGGGCCACCGCGTGCTGCACGATCTGGCCGAAGAAGTGGGGTTCGCCGACGGTCCAGGACCGCCGGTCCTCGGTGCCGATGGCCCAGAGGCCCTTGCGGGTGCCCACGAGCAGGTTCATCCGAGCAGCTCCTCCAGTGCCGCCTCCAGTCGGGTCACCCGATCTTCGAGCGATTCGAGCCGGTCGGCAAGCGTCGTTCCTGTCGAGTTGGACGCCGTTCCCGGCGCCCGCTCATCGGTGGTCGGCCGCTCGAGGGGTTCCTCGGTCGGCGGGCCGGCGAGGAGGTGCGTCCAGCGCTCCTCCCGCTGGCCGGGACGACGGCCGACGTTGGCGACGAGGCCGCGCGACTCGAGCACCCGCAGCGCGCCCTCCACGTCGGGGACCCCGGGGACGTAGCGCTCGGTGCGGGTGCGCAGCTCGTTGACCGTCTGCGGCCCCCGCAGCAGGAGCGGGGCGAGCACGGTCACGGTGTCGTCCTCGAGCCCGAGCGCCTCCCCCGCGACGTGCCGGTACTTCTCGGCCCGGTTGCTCGGCGAGTGCACGACCCGGGTGAGGCCGTGGCTGCGCAGCTGCATGAGCGCGGCCTCGACCTCGTAGGGCTCGTAGGACACGACCGGGTCGCGGTTCGAGGTCTGGTTGCACGCCCCGAGGAGCGCGTTGAGCGTGAGCGGGTAGCTGTCGGGGACGGTCCGCTCCTTCTCGATGAGGCAGCCGAGGACGCGGAGCTCCGGCGGCGACAGCGGGTCCACGGTGCGGAACCTAACCGGGCGCTGGGCGGCGCGGCCGGGCGACGGCTCGGGGGCGTCGGGCCCGGGGCTACTGCTCGGGGGCGAGGAGCCCGACCGACCGGCACTGGTCGGCGAGGGTGGCCAGCTCGGTGGCGAAGGTGTTCGCCGTCAGCTCGCCGGCCACGAGCTCGGTGCGCAGGCCGAGGAGGATCCGCTCGAGCAGCAGGTCGACGACCTGGTCGAACAGGCGGGTCGACAGCTGCTCGTTGCCCCGCACCAGCCAGAGCGTGGACAGGGCGTCGTCGAGCTCGCGGTCGACGTCGGTGACGAGGACGGGGCGATCCATCGCTTGGTACTTCCCCATGGCCAAACCCGGTTCCTGCAGCAGAAAACCTGTTTGCACTGCACTCAACTTTGCTAGACTGACGAGCACCAAGGGTTGCACTGATCAGCGAGATCCAGGAGGTCCACGATGCTCGTGCGCTTCGATCCGTTCCGTGACTTCGATCGCCTCTGGGAGTCGGTGGCGACGCCCACCTCGCCCCGGTCGTTCCCGATGAACGCCGTGCGGCGGGGCGATGCCCTCCACGTCAGCTTCGACCTGCCCGGCTTCACCGCCGACCAGGTCGACCTCACCGTGGAGCGCAACCAGCTCACGCTCACCGCCGAGCGCCGGTGGGAGAAGCGGGAGGGCGAGGAGTGGCTCGTCGCCGAGCGGCCGGCGGGCACGTTCCGCCGTCAGCTGCTCCTCGGCGACAACCTCGACACCGACCGACTCGAGGCCCGCTTCCACGACGGCGTGCTCGAGGTGCGCATCCCCATCGCCGAGGCGGCCAAGCCCCGCAAGGTGACGATCGGCACCGGCGAGGGCGGCGCCGAGGCCATCGAGGCCACCAGCTCCGAAGCCGCGTAGTCGCGGCACGGTCCGACCCTGGTACTCCACCACGCCGCCGGCCGTGCCGAAGGCGATCGTGGTGACCGGGACCTCGGCCTCACGGGCCTGCTCGGCGGCGGCCAGGTTGGGCGTGCCGACGGTGGTCGTGCCGTCCGACAT
>DATLFP010000055.1:0-19983 GCA_035540955.1 Acidimicrobiales bacterium | reverse complement strand
CACGTGCAGCTCCTTGTAGACGATGTGGTCGGGGCTGAACCCCGGGGTCTCGGCGACGCCGCGGGTGCCGGCGACCACCATGGTCCCGCCCGGCCGGGCCAGCGCCACGCCCTGGGCGAACGCGGCCGGCGCCTTGGCGGTGACGTCGACGACGACGTCGGCCAGCCCGCCGGTGGCGTCCTTCAGCAGCGCGGCGGGGTCGTCGACGGCGACGTCGACGGTGAGGTCGGCGCCGAAGCGGCGCGCCCACGCCAGCCGCTCGGCGTCGCGCTCGCCGTAGCCGGTGACCATGACGAAGTCGGCGCCGGCCTCGCGGGCGGCGACGACCGCCGAGATCCCGCGCATGCCGGGTCCGAGGATGGCGACGACGTCGCCCTCGGCCGTGCCCGGCACGGTCCGCCCCCACCGCACCCCGGCGCCGAGGGGGTTGAAGGCGGTGGCGAGCACGGCGTCGACGCCGTCGGGCACCGGCAGCAGCAGCGCGTCGGGCTGCAGGTAGAGGTGGGTGGCGTAGCCGCCCCAGAGCCCCGGCGCCCGGTCGACGGGGAGGAACCCGATCATGTCGGCCATGCCGTGCTTCACACACCGGCGGTACTCCCCCGCCACGCACGGCTCGCACTCGCGGCACGAGAGGAACACCTCGACCGCCACCCGCTGGCCGAGGTCGACACCCCAGCGGTCGAGGGCCTGCTCGCTGGCCGACTCGACGACGCCGACCACCTCATGGCCCGGCACGAACGGAAAGCCGGGGAACAGGTGGCCGGTGTACTGCTCGTGATCGGTGCCGCAGAGCCCGCACGCCTCGACGCGCAGCACCCCGCCCTCGCCGGGGTCGGGCACCGACAGGGACCGGATCTCGAAGGTCCGGGGCGCGGTGAGCACCAGTGCCCGGGCGTCGGTCACGCCGGGACCGGGCTTCGGCGCAGCTCGGGGAGGACCTCGGCGGCGAAGGTGCGCATGCTGCGCTCGGCGTCCGCGATCGGCAGACCGGCGAAGCGGAAGGCGGCGGTGAGGTCGTAGTCCCCGACGAACTCGCGCCGGGCGACGAGCCGCTCGAGGATCTGCTCGGGCGTGCCCCACGCCTGCACCCCGAGGTACATCTCGCACATCGATTCCAGCCCGATCGCCTTGAGCAGGTCGACGGCACTGCCGTACGACTCGTAGCCCTTGGCGTCCTTGAGGTGGTCCGACGCCAGCTCGTAGTGGTGCATGACGCTGGCGAGGTAGCCGGCGATGTGCTTGTTCGCCATCTCCTCGGCGCGGTCGGCGTTGGTGTCGCAGTACACGAAGTCGCACGTCGTGATCGGCGCCGGCTCGCGCCCGTGGCGCTCGACGAAGCGCTCGCGATAGGTCGCCACGGTCGAGGCCTGGTCGGGCCACGGCCGCTGGCTGAAGATCACCATGCGGGCGCCGATGTCGGCCGCCTCGAGCACCGAGTCGGGCGACATGGCGACGCAGTAGGTGCGGTCGCGGAAGCTGCGCTCGGGCGCCGGCCGGATCGCGACACGGGCCTGGGGGAAGTACGGCCCGTCGCCTTCGATGAACCCGGTCTCGAGCGCCTCCAGGACCATCGCCGCCGACTCGTCGAAGCGATCGCGCGATTCGTCCATCGGGATCTGGAAGCCCTCGTACTCGCGGCGGGCCAGCCCCCGACCCATCCCGAACAGGACCCGCCCTCCCGACAGGTGGTCGAGCAGCGAGATCTTCTCGGCGACGCGCAGCGGGTCGTTCCACGGCAGGATCACCGCGCCGGTGCCGAGCCCGATCTGCTTCGTGCGCGCTGCCATGTTGGCGAGGAACACGGTGTTGTCGGGGCAGAACGAGTAGTCCTCGAAGTGGTGCTCGACCGGCCACAGCGCGTCGAAGCCGAGCTCGTCGGCGAGCACCCCGAGCTGCACCTCCTCGGCCACGACCTGCCCGTCGGTGACCGACGCGTCGTACCCGTAGGACTGGAACACCATCTGGATGCCGATCTTCATCGCTGCCCCCTGGTTGGTTGGGCGCCATCTTGGCCGGACGAGACACATGACGCAACGTGTCGCGATGCCCTGACCTCCCGGTCCGATGACGAGTGCTGGTGCGTCCACCCATCACCTCGCGCTAGCGTCAGGTGGTGGCTCCCACGCGGACGACGTTCACGCTCGACGACGAGCTCGCGGCGCGCGCTCGCCGCCTCGGCATCAACATCTCTGCCGCCGCGCGCGAGGGCGTCGCGATCGCGGTTCGGGCCGCGCTCGCGAAGCAAGATCGGACCGCGTACGAGAGGCGCCCCGAGCGCGTCGACCCCTTCTGGAACGACGCCGACGCGTGGGACGAGGGGTGACGCGGGGCGAGATCTGGCTGGCGCGGGTCGGCCGCAAGACCCGACCGGTCCTCGTGCTGACCCGCGCCGAGGTGATCGACGTGCGCGCGCTCGTCACGGTCGCGGAGGTCACGACGTCGGTCCGTGGGCTCGCAGCCGAGGTCGAGCTCGAGCACGCCGCGGTCGGGCTCGATCGGCCGTCTGCGGTCAACTGTGACGGCCTGCACACGGTGGCGCGGGCCTCCCTCACCACCTTCGTCGGCTCGCTCGACGAGGACACGATGGCCGACGTGTGCTGGGCCGTCGGCCACGCCCTCGGCTGTTGAACCGCCTGGGACCGGCAGCAGGCCTCGTGGCCGAACCCGAGCGGGATCAGCGGGTGCGGGCCGGAACGGCGATGTCGAGGCGGCGGATCCCGTCGGCCAGGCTGGCACGCACGGGGCCGGCGACGCGGCGGACCAACCGGGCGATGGCGTCGTTGTCGGGGAGGGTGAGCGCCTCGACGTGGTCGAGGCCGGCCTCGGCGGCCCGATCGAGCAGCTCCCGCAGCAGGGCAGTGCCGATGCCGCGACGGTGATGGCCGTCCTCGACCAGCACCGCCAGCTCACCGGCGCGAGGCGTGTCCGTGCTGCGGTGCAGGTGGGCGGCGCCGAGGATCTCGGTGCCGGTGACGGCGGCGACCGCGATGTGGTCGCGACCATCGGCGGCGACGAGGTCGTCGAGCACCGCCGGGCCCAGCCGGGGCTTGGGGCTGAAGTAGCGGCGGTAGCGGGTCGTTTCGGAGCATCTGGCGTGCAGCCGGACGAGCGCGGCGGCGTCGCTGCGCCCGAGGTCGCGCAGCACGACCTGGCCGCCGTCGTCGAGGTGCACGACCGGCGCGGTGGCGCCGGCGGGCGCGACGGCGGTGAGGAGCCGGAGCAGCGCCTGGACGCGTGCGGTCTCGGTGAAGGAGAACGCCGGGGTGGTCCGCACGAGCACGACCACCGACCGGGGCGCGCCGGGCACCTCGACCGGGACGGCCAGGGCCCATGGCGGCGCGCCGTCCGCGGCGGGCAGCAGGCGCTTGGTCGGGAGCCGCCCCCGGGACGGTGTGCCGGTGGCGAGCGCGTCGGCGGCCAGCGGCGGGGGCTCGCACCCCGGCACCGGGCCCGCCCAGGCCACCTCGGCACGCAGGAGCCGAGCCGCGGTGGCGGCGAGCACGTCCCGCGTCCGCCCGGGCTGGTGGAGGGCGGCGGCGGCCAGGTCGAGCGCCCCGGCCGTGCGGTCGGTGAGCGAGCGAGGATCCGCGGGTCGGAGCCACACGACCCGGGCACCGGCCCGCTCCAGCGTGCCGGCGAGCAGCGGCGCGTCGATCGGCACCGGCACCTCGATCACGATGTCGTCGGCCACGCGGCCCCCGCCCACGCGGTGGACGTCGAGGTCGACGATGCTGGCCCCCAGGCCCGCGATCGACCCCACCAGCGGGGCGAGCTGGCCGCACCGGTCATCGAGCTCGATCCTGACCGTCCAGATCTGCATGCTGGCCTCCCTCGGTGGACGCGCGGGCCCTCGCCGGCCAAGCGTGGCAGTCGCTCGCGAGCACCGTGCGACCCCTGTGTGAACCTCTCGCGAACCTCGTCGGTCCCCGCCCGTACGCCCGAACCAGGCCCCGGACCGTGTCGTCGAGGGGTCGCTCGGCTGCGGGTCCTGGGACCCGGGCGACCTCAGGACCGCCGGTTGACCTTCACCTGGCGGAACGGGATGTCGGCGTCGACCGACGGCTCCTTGGGCAGGCCGAGCACGCGCTCGCCGATGATGTTGTGCTGCACCTCGTCGGTGCCGCCGGCGATCGACGCGCCCGGCACCGAGACGAGGACCTCGGCCACGATGCCGCCCTCGGGCGAGTCGGGTCCGGTGAGCATGCCGTGGGCGCCGGCGATCGTGCCGTGGGCAGCAGCCGCCTCCCGGGCGATCAGGCTCCCGGCGAGCTTGCCGATCGAGCCCTCGGCGCCCGGCGGTCGACCCGCCCGCCGCGCCGCGCCGGCGCGGTCCGCGGTCCACCGTGCCGTGCGCTCGGTTGCCAACAGGTGGGCGACGCGCTGGCGCACGACCGCGTCGCCGGTTCGTCCGTGGGCCGCGGCCCGCGCCGGCACGAGGTCGGCCCGTCCGGCGCGCTGGGGGTACCACTCGTAGGTCTTGAGGTAGGCGGTGGCCTCGGCGATCGCTTCGGTGCGGGTGCGGCCCGAGCCGTCCGAGGGCAGCGAGCCGAACAGCCCCGCCCCAAGACCGCGCTCGTGGGCCAGCGTCGTCATCGCCACCGTCCACCCGCCGTGGAGCTCGCCGACGACGTGGTCGGCCGGCACCCGCGCCTCGGAGAGGAACACCTCGTTGAACGAGGCCCGCCCGTTCATCTGCCGGAGCGGCCGCACCTCCACGCCGGGCTGGCGCATCGGGAAGGCGAAGAACGTGATGCCCTTGTGCTTGGGCACGTCCCAGTCGGTGCGGGCCAGGAGCATCCCGTACGCAGCGTGGTGAGCGCCGGTGGTCCACACCTTCTGGCCCTCGACCACGAACTCGTCGCCGTCGCGCCGAGCATGCGTCGTGAGCCCGGCCAGGTCGCTGCCGTTGCCCGGCTCGCTGAACAGCTGGCACCACGTGTCCTCGCCGGTGACGATGCGGCGCAGGAGCCGCCCCTTGAGCTCGTCCGACGCGTGCGCGAGCAGCGTCGGCGCCGCCAGCGACATGCCCACGCCGATGGCCGGACCGACGGAGCCGGCAGCACGCAGCTCCTCGGTGGCGACGCGCCCGAGCTCCGCCGGCAATCCGCGGCCGTACCACTCCCGCGGCCACGTCGGGCACCCCCAGCCGGCGTCGACGAGGCGCGACCGCCACTCGGCCAGCGCCAGGTCGGGGTCCCACGCCTCGGCCAGCCAGGCGCGGACCTCGGTGCGCACCTCCTCCGCGCTCGGCCCGCTCATGCTCCCCGCTCTCGGCTGCGCCGGGCCGCTCGGGCCCCGCTCGCATGCTCGCTCACTCAGACGTTGATGCCGTACAGCTCGGCGCAGTTGTCGTGGAGGATGCGGTCCTTCTGGCGCTCGGTGAGGTTGGCCGTGTGCTCGGTGAGCATCTCCTGCGACCACGGCCACGTCGAGTCCGAGTGCGGGAAGTCGTTGGCCCACATCAAGCGCTCGTCGTTGAGCAGATCGGCGACCTGGAACGCGACCCAGTCGTCCTGGAACGTCGTGTACACGTTCTGCCGGAAGTACTCGCTCGGCAGCTTCGACAGCGTGCCGTGCGGCATCCAGTGACGATGGCGCTTCCACGCGTGGTCCATCCGGTACATGTAGTGCGGCACCCAGCCGGCATCCGCCTCGACGCAGACGACCTTGAGGTCGGGGTTGCGCTCGAACACGCCGGAGAACACGAGCGTGCCGATGACGTCCTGGTTGGCGCGGATGATGCTGACGAAGCCGTTGAGCCGCGGGCCCCGGACCGGCGCGGTGTCGCGCGTCGTGAGCACGTGGAACGACAGCGGAAGGCCCAGCCCGATCGCCGCCTCCCAGAACGGGTCGTAGTCGGTGTGGTCGTAGTCCTCGTGACCCGGCGTGCCCGGCATCATCACGCCCCGCAGGCCGAGGGCGGCGATCTCGTGGAGGTCCTCGATCCCCTCCTCGGGGGTGCGCATCGCCGTCTGCCCGACGCACACGAGCCGCTCCGGCGAGCTCGACGCGTACTCGGCGATCCAGCGGTTGTAGGCCTGCATGCACGCCCGCTTGTAGTCGATGTCGCGGTGGTTGCAGATCGCCATGCCGACCGTGGGGTAGATGACCTCGGCGGCGACCCCGTCGCGATCCTGGTCGGCGAGCCGGGCCACCGGATCCCACCCGCCGCGGTGCAGGTCCTCGAACTTCACGCCGAAGGTGGTGAGCTCCTCGGGCAGCTTGCCGGCCGCGGCCACCAGGCCCATCGGCACCGGCACCTTCATGCCCGGGATGTGGAACACGTCGCCCCGCTCGTCCTGGATCATGCGGGGCGCGTCGTCGCGGTACTTGGCGTCGATGCGCGGCAGGTAGGTGTCGGGCGGTTCGGTGACGTGGCTGTCGGCGGAGATGACGGTGGCAGGCACGGGGCCCTCCTGGTTCAGGTGGTGACGGAGTCGAGTGCGTCGAGCAGGCGCTGGCGGACGCCGGCGTAGTCGGCCTTGCCGTTGGCGGCACGACCGATGCTGTCGACGACGAGCACGTGCTTGGGCGCCTTGTAGCCGGCGATGCGGTCCTTCACGTGGGCGATGAGATCCTCGACGCTGACCGCGGCGCCGTCGTGCAGCTCGACGGCGGCGGCGACCGCCTCGCCGAGTCGAGGGTCGGGCACGCCCACGACGGTGCTGTCGCGCACCGCCGAGTGGGTCTCGAGCGCTTCCTCGACCTCCTCGGGGAAGACCTTCTCGCCGCCGGTGTTGACGCACAGCGACCCCCGTCCGAGCAGCGTCATCGTGCCGTCCTGGTCCAGCCGGGCCCAGTCGCCCGGCACCGACACGCGCTGGCCGGCGATCGTGCGGAACGTCGAAGCCGTCTTCTCCGGGTCCTTGTGGTAGCCGACCGGGCACGGCCCGCCGACGGCGAGCATGCCGGTCTCGCCCGGCCCGAGGATGCGGTCGTCGTCGCCGATCACCATGGCGTGGGGCCCGATCCTGAACCGCGCCGTCTCGGCTCGACCGCCGGGCTCGGCCACCGCCGAGCCGAGCCCGTGGGCCTCGGTGGAGCCGAGCAGGTCGACGAGCAGGGTGGTGGGCAGGTGCCCGGCGAGCGCCGCCTTCGTCTCGGCGCTCCACATCACACCGGCCGACACCAGCATGGTGAGCGACCCGAGGTCCCAGCGGCCGGGCGACGCGTCGAGCGCCTCGAGCACCGGCCGGGCGAAGGCGTCGCCGACCATGGCGACGGCCTCCACGCCCTCGCGCTCGATGGCGTCGAGGATCAGCGCGGCATCGAAGGAGCGATTCTCGAGGGTGACCACGGTGCCGCCCTGGGTCAGCATGCTGGTGGCGAACATGTAGCCGGTGGCGTGCATGAGGGGCGACGCCGGGAGGCCGACCGGGCCGCGATCGGTGCCGGCGAGCCGGGCGCGCACGACGTCGAGGTCGCGCTCGGGCGGGTCCCCGGCGGTGTTGAACGCCCGGTACATGTCGTCGTGGCGCCACATCACGCCCTTCGGCGTGCCGGTGGTGCCGCCGGTGTAGATCATCACGATGTCGTCGCCGCTGCGCCCCCAGGGCGCCACGTACGGACCCGGCGCCCCGACCGCCAGCGACCCGTACGGCTCGGCCCAGACCGGGCACGGCTCGCTGCCGTCGTCGACCCAGATCCAGCGGCGCACCGTGGGCACCCGCTCGCGGAGCGGCGCGATCGTGGACGCGAAGCTGCCGTGGAACACGACGGCCACGGCATCGGCGTTGTCCCACAGGTACACGAGCTCCTCGGCCCGGTACCGGTAGTTGGTGTTCACCGGCGTGAGGCCGGCCTGGTAGGCGGCGTAGGCGACCTCGAGGTACTCGGGGCTGTTGTAGAGGTACTGGGCGACACGGTCGCCCTGCGCCGCGCCACCGTCGACGAGCGAGCGGGCCACGCCGGCGGCGCGCGCCTGGAACGACCGCCACGACACCAGCCGGTCGCCGTGCACCAGCGCCGGCGCGCCACCTCGGACCTCCGCCGCGGCGTCCCACACGTCGGCGTACTGCCAGCCGTTCACCCCACTCATGTGGTCACCAGCGACGCCCGGGTGACCCGGCCGGCGTCCTGGTCGGCGAACGCCTCGTTGATCTGCTCGAGCGGGTAGTCGACGACGACCTGGTCGAGGGGCAGGTCGTGCACGTGGCGCTCGAGGAAGTCGAGCGAGTGCTGCAAGCTCCGAGCGTCGTAGGCGGCGACCGCCTCCACCCGGATGTTCCCCATGACGAGGTAGCCGGGATCGAGCTCGAAGGACGTGCCCACGTAGAACGTACCGATCTCGAGGTAGCGACCCCCGACGCCCACCATCCGCAGCCCCTCGGCGATGGCGGCTGGGTGCCCGACGAGCTCGCACACGACATCGGCGCCCCACCCGCCGGTGAGCTCCTTCACCGCCGCCACCCGCTCGTCAGGCGTCGTCAGCTGGCGCATGTCGAGCACGTGGTGCGCACCCATCGCGCGCGCGAGCGCGAGGCGGTCGTCGATGCCGTCGATGACGATCACCTGCTCGGCGCCACGGTCGCGGGCGACGGCGGTGGCGTACACGCCGAGCCCGCCCGCGCCCTGGATCACCACGCGGTCGCCCAGGCCGACGTGCACCCGCTCGAGCCCCATCACGACCTGGGCCAGCGCGCAGTTGACGCCGGCGACCATGGTGTCGGTGACGGCGTCGGGCACCTTGTAGATCGCCATCTGGGGCGTGGCGTAGAAGTAGTCGGCGTACGCGCCGCGGAAGTGCGGCCACACCGTCGGCTTGCCCTGGAGCACCTTGAACGACCGGTTGCACGCCTCGGACATGCCGCGCACGCAGGAGCGGCACCGGCCGCACGGCGCGAAGTACTGGTACGCGACGCGATCGCCCTCGGCCAGCGGCTGGCCGGCCCAGTCGGTGGCGACGCCGGCGCCGAGCTTGTGCACGATGCCGGTCATCTCGTGGCCGATGATGCGGCCATCCGCTCGGGCCATCGCACCGAGGAAGCCGTCGCCCCGCCAGATGTGGAGGTCGGACCCGCAGATGTTGGCGCGCGTGACCCGCACCACGACCGCGCCCGGCTCGGGGTCGGGAACCGGCAGCTCGGTGATCTCCATCGGCTTGCCCGGTCCGAAGAACAGCGCAGCCCGTCCGGTCTCGGTCAAGGTCCCCCCAAGGACGTCGTTCGCGGTCGTGGCGGCCGCGTCGGCATCATCGCCGTGTCACTCATGAGTGTCAACACCCGGATCGGCGGTCCCGGTCCGGGTGTCGACCACGCGTCTACAGCTGCATGCTCTTGATCTCGAGGTACTCCTCGAGGCCGAACTGCCCGAGCTCGCGACCGCGACCTGACTGCTTGAACCCACCGAAGGGAGCGAGCGGGTTGAACCCGCCGCCGTTGACCTCGACCTGCCCGGTGCGGATCTGGCGGGCGACGGCCTGGGCGTGGTCCTTGTCGCCGGCCCACACCGCGCCGGCGAGGCCGTAGATCGTGTCGTTGGCCACCGCGATGGCCTCCTCCTCGGAGTCGACCGGGATGATCGACAGCACCGGGCCGAAGATCTCCTCCTGGGCGATGGTCATGTCGTTGGTGACGTTGGAGAACACGGTCGGCTGCACGAAGAAGCCCTTCTCCAGACCCTCGGGCTGCTCGGCACCACCGGTGACGAGCGTTGCGCCCTCTTCGATGCCCTTGTTGATGTAGCCGCGCACGCGATCCTGCTGCGCCTTCGACACGAGCGGGCCGAGCATGTTGCCCTCGGCGAAGGGGTCGCCGGTCTTGAACGCGGCCGCCGTCGCCGCCGCGATCTGCTCCACCTCGGCCAGGCGGCTGCGGGGCACGATCATCCGCGTCAGCGCCGAGCACGTCTGGCCCGAGTTCATGAACGCCTTGCCGACGCCGTCGGCCACCGCGGCGGCGAAGTCGGCGTCCTCGAGGATGACGTTCGGGCTCTTGCCCCCGAGCTCGAGCGCGACCCGCGCGACGCGCTGGCTCGCCAGCTCGCTGACACGCTTGCCGGCGCGCGTCGAACCGGTGAAGCTCACCATGTCGACGTCGGGATGGGCGGCGATCGCCTCGCCGACCACGGGGCCGGTGCCGGCGACCATGTTGAACACCCCGGCCGGCAGGCCGACGTCGTGGATGACCTCGGCGAGGATGAACGCGTTGAGCGGCGCCACCTCCGACGGCTTCAGCACGACCGTGCACCCGGCGGCGAGCGCCGGTGCGACCTTGGCCGCGATCTGGTGCAGCGGGTAGTTCCAGGGCGTGATGGCGCCGACGACGCCGACGGGCTCCTTGACGATCAGCGAGGTCCCGAGCTGCTCCTCGAACGTGAAGCCCTCCACCACGGCGGCGGTGTTCTGGAACGACATCAGCGGCAAGCCCGCCTGCACGAGCAGGCTCAGGCTCTTCACCATCCCGACCTCTTGCGACACGAGCGTGGCGATCTCGTCCATGCGGGCCGTGAGGCCCTCGGCGATGCGGGTGAGGTACTTGCCCCGCTCCTCCACCGACGTCGCCGCCCACGCCGGGAACGCCTTCTTGGCGGCCGCCACCGCGGCACCGACGTCGTCGGCCGTGCCCTCCGGGATCGTCCCCATCACCTCCTCGGTCGTGGAGTTGATGACCTCGATCGTGCCGGTGCCGGTCGACGGGATCCACGCACCGTCGATGTAGATCTTGTCGCGAACGATCATGCGATCCCTCCGGAGCATGTAGTGCGCGCCAGCCGCGCGATGCGACACACTACAGCAACCGTCTCTCGCCACGTCTGCCCAAGGAGATCGTCGACATGCGCGACAACGCCATCCCCGAGCTCGACACCGTCATCGTAGGCGCCGGCTTCTCCGGGCTCTACATGCTCCACCACGCACGCGACGTGCTCGGTCTGCGGGCTCGCGTCTACGAGGCCGGCGACGGCGTGGGCGGCACCTGGTACTGGAACCGCTACCCGGGCGCCCGGTGCGACTCGGAGAGCTACTACTACTCGTTCTCGTTCTCCGAGGAGCTCGAGCAGGAGTGGGAGTGGTCCAGCAAGTACCCCGAGCAGCCCGAGATCCTGCGCTACCTGAACCACGTCGCCGACCGGTTCGACCTGCGGCGCGACGTCCGGCTCGGCACCCGGGTCACCGCGGCCGTCTTCGACGAGACGACGGACCGCTGGGAGGTCAGCACCGAGGCCGGCGAGCGCGTGTCCGCGCGGTTCCTCATCAGCGCAGTGGGGTGCCTGTCGACGGCCAACGTCCCGGACATCCCCGGCATCGACAGCTTCGAGGGCGACTGGTACCACACCGGCGCATGGCCCCACGACGGCGTCGACTTCAGCGGCAAGCGGGTCGGCCTGATCGGCACCGGCTCCACCGGCATCCAGGCGACCCCGGTGATCGCCCGCGAGGCCGCGCACCTCACCGTGTTCCAACGCACCCCGAACTACTCGGTTCCTGCCCGCAACGCGCCGCTGACGCCCGAGGTGGCGACCGAGATCAAGGCCAACTATCGCGAGATCCGGCGCATGGCCCGCGAGTCCTTCGGTGGCTTCCCGTTCGTCCCCAGCGGGCGCTCGGCGCTCGAGGCGACCCCCGAGGAGCGCCGCGACGTCTACGAGGAGCTGTGGGAGGAGGGCGGCTTCAAGTTCCTCTACGGCTCGTACTACGACATCGCCCTCAACGAGGAGGCCAACGAGACGGCGGCCGAGTTCATCCGCTCCAAGATCCGTGAGATCGTGAAGGACCCCGACATCGCCGAGAAGCTGTCGCCCCGCGACCACCCCTACGCCTCCAAGCGGCCGCCGATCGACACCGACTACTTCGAGACGTTCAACCGCGACAACGTCACCCTGGTCGATCTCAAGGAGTCACCGATCATCGAGATCACCTCCACCGGCGTGCGCACCTCGGCCGGCGAGCACGAGCTCGACGTCATCGTCTTCGCGACGGGCTTCGACGCCATGACCGGCTCGCTGCTGAAGATCGACATCCGTGGCCGTGACGGCCGGACCCTCGCCGACGCCTGGGCCGCGGGACCCCGCACCTACCTCGGGCTCCAGATCGCCGGGTTCCCCAACCTGTTCACCATCACCGGCCCCGGCAGCCCCTCGGTGCTCAGCAACATGCCGGTCTCGATCGAGCAGCACGTCGAGTGGATCGGCGACTGCATCGCTTACCTGCGCGACCGCGGCCTCTCCCGCATCGAGGCCACCGAGGAGGCGCAGGAGGCCTGGGTCGCCCACGTCGCCGAGGTCGCGAGCATGACGCTGTTCCAGAAGGCCAACTCCTGGTACCTGGGCGCCAACATCCCCGGCAAGACGCGCGTGTTCATGCCGTACGTCGGCGGCGTCTTCCCCTACCGCCAGCGCTGCGACGCCGTGGCGGCCAACGGCTACGAGGGCTTCGCGCTCACGTCGTGAGCGGGCCGGGCGCAGCGCCGCTCACCGCCCGGCGGCGACGCGGGCGGCGACGTCGGTGACGGCGACCACCACGTCGAAGCCGTCGCGGTCGGCGAGCCAGGCGCGGTTGCGGCGGTGCAGGTCGAGGGTGTCGTCGTAGCGGTTGAGCACCACCAGGACCGGCAGGCCGTCGAGGGCGGCTGCCGACAGGCGCACGTGGTTGACGGTGCCGAGGCCGGCGTCGGCCACCAGCACCACCAGGTCGGGATCGATCGCCCGCAGCAGGGCGGCGCTGTCCGCGTCGTCGGCGACCGGGGCCCGCACGCCGCCGACGGTCTCGACGAGACCGACCTCGACCGCCGGCCACACCAGCTCGGTCACGAGGTCGGCCAGCGCGAGCCGGGACCGGCCCAGGGCCGCGGCTGCCATGGGTGGCGCCATGGCCAGCGCGTAGGAGCGGTGGGGCGGGCACACGTCCTCGGGGCGCTCGCCGGTCGCGGCGGCGAGGACGGCGGCGTCACGGGCGTCGGGGGGGTCGGCGGCGGCGAAGGACTGCACCGGCTTGCGGGCCGCAACGGTGACACCGTCGCCCCGAAGCGCCCGCGCCACCGCGGCCGCGACCCACGTCTTGCCGACATCGGTGCCGGTGCCGGCCACACCGACGACGAGCTCAGGCCGGGAGGTCGGCGAGGGCATCGAGAAGGCGGTCGACGTCGGCGTCGGTGTGCGCCGCGGACAACGTCACCCGCAGGCGCGAGGTGCCCGCCGGGACCGTCGGTGGCCGGATGGCGGGCACGAGCAGGCCGCGGTCGGCCAGCGCGGCGCTGGCGTCGAGCGCCCGCTGCTCGTCGCCCAGCACGAACGGCACGATCGGCGAGGGGTGCCCGGCGCGCACCCGCTCGACGTGGTGCCGCAGGCGGCGCACCAGCGCATCGCCCTCGGCGGAGCGGAGCACCGCCAGCGCGGCCAGGGCGGCGGCGGTGTCGGCCGGGGTCGGCGCCGTGGTGAAGATGAACGACCGGGCCCGGTTGCGGAGCAGGTCGACGAGCGAGGCCGGGCCGGCGACGAAGCCGCCGAGGGAGCCGAGGGTCTTGGACAGGGTGCCGACCCGCAGCACCTCGCCGCCGGCGTCGACGTCCGGGCCGAGGACGGCGTGGGCCTCGTCTAGGACGAGCAGCGCGCCCCGGCCGGCGCACCGCGCGGCAAGGGCACCGACGTCGGCGACGTCGCCGTCCATCGAGAACACCGTGTCGGTGACCACCACGGCGCGGCCGGCTTCGCCGAGCAGCGTGTCGAGATGGTCGAGGTCGCCGTGGCGGTAGATCTCGATCCGGGCCCGGGACAGGCGGCAGCCGTCGATGATCGAGGCGTGGTTCAGCTCGTCGGAGCAGATGGTGACGTCGAGCCCGCCCAGCACCGACAGCACGCCGAGGTTGGCGGCGAAGCCGGTCGTGAACAGCAGGGCTGCCGGCTGGCCCTTCCAGGCGGCCAGCTCAGCCTCGAGATGGTCGTGCTCGGGCCGGCCGCCCACGAGCAACCTGGCCGATCCGGCGCCGGCGCCGTGGCGTTCGAGGGCGGCGCGGGCCGCGGCGACCACGGCCGGGTGCTGGCTCAGGCCGAGGTAGTCGTTCGACGCGAACGACACGACGTCGCGGTCGCCGAGCCGGAACCGGGGCCCGCCCCCGGCGAGGGCCCGCACGGTGCGCCATTGGCCAGCGGCGCGGATCGCCTCGGACTCGGCGGCGGCCCACGCCGACCAGCTCACGGCCTGCACACCTCGAGGATCGCGTCGCGCAGCACGGTGACGATGCGGTCGGCCTCCTCGGCGCTGAGGGTGAGGGGAGCCATGAGGATCACGGTGTCGCCGATGGGGCGCAGCAGCACGCCCCGACGCACCGCCGCCGCGCACACCCGCCGCCCCCACCGCAGGTCGGGACGGGGGGCGAGCAGGTCGACCCCGCCCATGAGCCCCCGCAGGCGGACGTCGCCCACGGCGGCGAGCGGCGCCACCGCCTCGTCGAGGCCGGCCCGCAGCTGCGCCTCCCGAGCCCGCACGTTCGCCAGCACGTCCCACTCCTCGAGGAGCTGGAGGTGGCGCAGGGCCACCGCGCACGCCAGCGCGTTCCCGCCGTAGGAGTGGCCGTGGTACAGCGTGCGGTCGGACAGGTCAGGGCCGAGGAACGCCCGGAAGACGCGGTCGGCCGCCACGGTTGCCGACAGCGGGAGGTAGCCACCGCTCATCCCCTTGCCGAGCACGAGCAGGTCGGGGCGCAGACCGCACTGCTCGGACGCGAACAGGGTGCCGGTGCGTCCGAAGCCGGTGGCGACCTCGTCGCAGATCAGCAGCACGCCGGTCTCGGCGCACGCGGCGCCGAGATCGGCCAGCGCGCCGGGGTCCAGCATCGCCATGGCGTTGGCCGCCTGCACGAGCGGCTCGACGATCACCGCGGCAAGCTCGTCGCCGCCGCGCAGCACGGCGTCGACCGCGTCCTCGACGGTGGCGGCGCGACGCACCGGGAACAGCAGCGGCTCGAAGATCGTGGTTCCGAACCCGCGGTCGCCGAGCGACAGCGCCCCGATGGTGTCGCCGTGGTACGCGCCGCCGAGACCGACGAACCCGGTGCGAGGCTCGCCGCGGTTGACCCAGTACTGGAACGCGATCTTCAGCGCCTGCTCGACGGCGGTGGCGCCATCGCCGGCGTAGAGGAAGTGGGGCCCGTCGACGGGGACGACGGCGGCGAGCGCCTCGGAGAGCTCGATCACGACCCGGTTGCCGTTGCCGAGCATGGTGGAGTGGGCGATGCGGTCGAGCTGGCCCCGCACGGCGTCGTCCAGCTCGGGGACGCGGTGGCCCAGCGTCGTCACCCACAGGCTGGAGATGGCGTCGAGGTACCGGTTGCCGGCGACGTCGATCAGCTCGCGGCCCTCGCCGGCCTCGACGATGACGGGCAGGTTCTCGGCGTAGGCGGCCATCTGCGTGAAGCCGTGCCACACGACGGCGGCGTCACGCTCGACCCACGTCACCGCAGCACGGGCTCCGCCGCGAGCTGCTGACCGAGCCGGCCGAGCAGGTCGCGGTCACGGTCGTCGCCGGCGTTCGGCGTGGTGAGCAGCGTGTCGCCCAGGAAGATGCTGTTGGCACCGGCGTGGAGGCACAGCGCCTGGAGCTCGTCGGTCATCGACGCCCGGCCCGCGGACAGCCGCACGACCGAGCCCGGCATGAGGAGGCGGGCGGCGGCGACGGTGCGGACCAGCTCCAGCCCGTCGAGGGGCTCGACGCCGTGCAGCGGCGTGCCCGGCACCTGGACGAGCAGGTTGACGGGGACGCTCTCGGGATGGGGGTCGAGGATGGCGAGCTGGTGCAGGAGGCCGGCGCGGTCGTCGCGGGACTCGCCCATGCCGACGATGCCGCCGCAGCACAGCTTGACGCCGGCATCGCGCACGGCCGCGAGCGTCTCGAGCCGGTCCCCGTAGGTCCGGGTGGTGATGATCTCGCCGTAGAACTCGGGCGAGGTGTCGAGGTTGTGGTTGTAGTAGTCGAGGCCGGCGCCGGCGAGCGTGGCCGCCTGCGGGGCCGTCAGCATGCCGAGCGTCGCGCACGTCTCCAGCCCGAGCGCGCCGACGGCCCGCACGGCGTCGGCGACGGCGTCGACCTGGCGGTCGGTCGGCGACCGCCACGCCGCCCCCATGCAGAACCGGGTGGCGCCCGCCGCCCTGGCGTTGCGGGCGGCGGCGACGATGACGTCGAGGCCGAGCAGGCCCTGGGCCGCCAGGCCGGTCTGGTGCCTCGCCGACTGGGGGCAGTACGCGCAGTCCTCCGGGCACCCACCGGTCTTGATCGACAGGAGCATCGCACCCTCGACCTCCCCGGTGCCGAACCGGGCCCGGTGCACCGCGTGGGCGTCGGCGAGCAGGTCGTGGAACGGACGGTCGAGCACGTCGCGCACCTCGGCGCGGGTCCAGTCGTGGCGTGTCATGAGCAGCCTCCGCGAGCGATGAGCGGCCCCGTGTCTAGCCGAACCGGGCGCCCGACCTCGTCAGCGGGTGCCCGCCACCTTCCCGTTCCGGCTGCGACCGGCGCCGCGACCGCGACCGCACCGCACACGATCCATACTGTGTCGCATGGTGCTCGAGGGGTTGCCGTGCACACGGGCGTGATCGACCGGACCTCGCACCCGCTGCGGGCCGAGGTGCGGCTGCTGCTGGTGATGGCCATGACGGTGTTCGTGTGGACGGTGGCCATCGGCATCCTCAACGGCACCGACATCGTCGACTTCGACCGCAAGGTCCTGCTGTCCCACGTCCACGCCGGCACCCTGGGCTGGATCACGACGAGCGTGTTCGCGGCGTCGCTGTGGCTCTTCGGTCGCGAGGCGACCCCGGGCTCGATCCGGGCCGCCCGGGGGCTGGCCCACGCGTCGGCCCTCGTCCTGCCGGTCTTCGCGCTCACGTTCGCGTTCACCTACGAGGAGCCTCGGGCCGTCCTCGGGACCGCCGCGCTCGCCGTCATCGTCGGCATCTTCGTCTGGGTCGCATCGCGCGCCCGGCACACGGTGCTGAGCACGGTCCACCTCGGCTTCGTCGCCGCGGTGGCGACGTCCGTCGTCGGCGGCGTCATCGGCGTGCTCCTGGCGATCGAGATCGCCACCGGCGAGAACGTCCTGACCGACGGCGGCTCCGACGCCCATCCGGCCACCATGGTCGTCGGCTTCCTGATCCCCGTCGGCATGGCGCTCGCCGAGTGGGGCGTGCGCGGCGCGGTGCCCGGCCCCGCCGGCCGGCTCGGCACTGCCCAGATCGCGCTGCCGTTCCTCGGTGGCGTGCTGCTCATGATCGGCCTGCTGCTCGACGTCGACGCCCTCCCGCCCCTCGCCGCCATGATCGAGCTCGCCGGCGTCGTGATCTTCGTGGCTCGCCTGTGGCGCCCGGCCCGCGCCGTGGCGTGGCGCGACCGCGGTCCCGGCAGGTACGCGACGGTCGCCGCGGCCGCCATCGTCGCCAACATCGTGTTCCTGAACTACCTCGTGGCCGCCAACGGCGGTGACATCGACGCCGCGCCGCAGCACCAGATCCTCGCCCTCGACCACATGATGTTCGTCGGCGTGCTCACCAACGCGGTGTTCGCGCTGCTGCTGGTGGCGACGTCGAACCGGACCCGGTGGCCCCGGCTCGACGGCGCCGTGTTCGCGGCGATGAACGCGTCGCTGCTGGCGTTCGTCGTCAGCCTGCTCGCGGAGTCGACGTGGCTCATGCGGTCGGCGACACCGGTGCTCGGCGCCGCCATCCTCATCGGCCTCGCGGACCGCGCCGCGGTGCTCCTCGGCACCGCCGAAGACCGCGAGGCGGTCGAGGCCGCGCTCGCCGCCGGCTGATCGTCAGCTCGACATGCTGAGCCCGGCGATCTCGCGGGCGAGCACGTCAGGCGCCTCGAGCGGGAGCATGTGACCGATCCCGTCGAGCACCTCGAGCCGGGCGCCCGGGATCGCGGCGGCGAGCACGCGCGCCCTCGCCGGTGCGGTGAGTCGGTCCTTGCTGCCGACGACAACGACGGTCGGCACACCGATCGTCGACAGCCCGCTCCGGTAGTCCATGCGGGTCATCGCCACGAGGCATCCCGCGCGCGCCTGGCCGGTCGTAGCGAGCAGCGTGTCGCGAGCGGCGTCAACGTGGGTGCGATGCACCACGTCGCCGAACATCCGTCGCATCGACCACGGGTCCTGGGCCTGGAGCCTCGCGGTGCGCCGGTCCCCCAGCGCCGCCGCGGCCGCCCATGCCGGGATGGGCACACGACTCACGTGCGCGGCCGTGCCGGCGAGCACGATGCCGCGCGCTCGCGACGCGACGACGTCCGGATGGTTGGCAGCCAGCGCCTGCACCGTCATGCCGCCCATCGAGTGCCCGGCGAGCACCGCGTCGCGCACGTCGAGCGCCTCGAGCACGGTGCGCAGGTCGTCGCCGAGGCGGTCAACGGTGAGCGGCGCCCGACCGAGCGTCGACCGACCGTGGCCGCGCTGGTCGTAGAGCACGACCCGGTGCCCGGACGCCACGAGCCGACGCGCCACCGGACCCCACAGCGACATGCCGCCGGTCCAGCAGTGCGAGAGCACGACGGTGGAGCCGTCGTCAGGACCGGTCACGAGGACCTCGAGCCGGGCGTCGTCGTCGGTGACGACCGTGGTGCGCGCCCCCGACGGAAGGGCGACGCCGTCGGCGCCGAGCGGGTCGTCGACCGTCGCCCACGCCGGTGTCCGGCGCGCACGCGTCGCGGCGACCGCGACCGCGACGACACCGGCCGCGAGCAGCAGGTGGCGCGTGCGCAGCTGCATCAGCGCGTCCGCCCACGGTTGGCGAGCCGGCCGCCGATGATCATGGGCCAGTGGTACAGCCCCGCGGGCAGCCACCTCGCAGCGTCCGCACCGGGGCCTTCGTCAGCAGATCCCGCACGAGAACGAGAGGACGCCGCTCGCCGCCGGCTGATCGTCAGCTCGACAGCTCGAGCCCGGCCAGGGACCCCTCGTCGCGCCACGACGCCATCAGGTTGAAGAACGCCACCGGGCCGGCGCCGTAGAAGCCGTTCTGAGCGGCTCGCTCGTTCGGCTTGCCCTCGTTGTTGTAGTAGCCGGGGGTGCAGGACTCGAGGAACGACTGGCCCATCCGGGCGAGGTCGACGATCGTCTGCACCCACGCGTCCTCGGCGTCCTGGTCCGCCTCGATCACGGTGACGCCGTCGCGCCGGGCGCGGTCGAGGAGGTAGGCGAGGTGCACGCTCATCTCGTCCAGCGCGTGGGGGAAGTTGGCCGTGAAGCCGGCCTGGGCCGTGTTCATGAAGAACAGGTTGGGGAACCCGCGGCTGTGCATGCCGTGCAGCGTCCGCACGCCGTCGGCCCACTTCTCGGCCAGGGTGACGCCGTCGCGGCCGACGATCGTGCACCCGGCGCGGCGGCTGTAGTCGGTGCCGACCTCGAACCCGGTGGCGAAGATCAGGCAGTCGAGCTCGTGCTCGACGCCGTTGGCGACCACGCCCTTCGGGGTGATGGCGTCCACGCCACGGCCCTCGGTGTCCACGAGCGTGACGTTGGGACGGTTGAAGGTGTGCAGGTACTCGTCGTGGAAGCAGGGCCGCTTGCAGAACTGCCGGTACCACGGCTTGAGCGCCTCGGCGGTCGCCGGGTCGGCGACGATCTCGTCGACGCGTGACCGGACCTGGTTCATCTTCTCGAAGTCGGCGATCTCCATGGTCTTGCCGATGCCCTCGAGGCTGCGGTCGGCGTCGTCGCGACGCATGGACACGAGCAGCTTGCCGATGATGTCGGTCCAGCCGTCGTCGACGAGGTCCTCGGCCTCGGGGATGCCGGAGACGAGGTTGTTGAAGTTCTCCATCCGGCGCTTCTGCCACCCCGGCTCGAGGCTCGCGGCCCAATCGGGATCGGTTGGCCGGTTGCCGCGGACGTCGACCGAGCTCGGCGTGCGCTGGAACACGTACAGGTGCTGGGCGGCCTCGCCGAGGTGGGGCACGGCCTGGACCGCGGTGGCGCCGGTGCCGATGATGCCGACCCGCTTGTCGCCGAGCTTGTCGAGGTTCCCGTTCGAGTCCCCGCCGGTGTAGTCGTAGTCCCA
>DATLFP010000054.1:0-2830 GCA_035540955.1 Acidimicrobiales bacterium | reverse complement strand
TCGTTGTGGCGGAGGACGCGGGCGGCGGCCCGCTCGGCGCGATCGTTGTCGCCCTCGGCGACGGCGGCGACGAAGGAGCGGGTGGCCCGACGACAGCGACGGCACCGCGTCGTCCCCGCCGCCGATGTGGGCCGCCGGCCGAGGAGCCGCCGCACGATGGGCCGCCCCACCGCCATGGCGACGAGCAGGCCGAAGCACAGGGCGCCCGCGGCGTGGAGGAGGGCGAGCGTCACGTCGGGTTGCACCGGTTGCATCGGCGTCACGCAGGCCTCCCTCCCGCCGTCGCTCAGATCCGCTGGGCGCGATCCTTCCAGTACTCGTCGCGCAGCAGGCGCTTGTAGAGCTTGCCGGTGGGGTAGCGGGGCAGCTCGTCGCGGAAGTCGACGCTGCGCGGGCACTTGAACCCGGCGAGCCGCTCCCGGCAGAACGCGATGAGCTCGGCCTCGAGCTCGGGCCCGGCGACGGCGTCCGCCGCCGGTTGCACGACCGCCTTGACCACTTCGCCCATGTCGTCGTCGGGAACCCCGAGCACGGCCGCATCACCGACGGCCGGGTGCTCGAGCAGCGCCGCCTCGATCTCGGCCGGGTAGATGTTCACGCCGCCGGCGATGATCATGTCGGCCTTGCGGTCGCACAGGAACAGCCAGCCGTCCTCGTCGAGGTAGCCGATGTCGCCGACGGTGAACAGGCCGTCGAGGCGAGCCGAGCGGGTCTTCTCCTCGTCCTTGTAGTACTCGAACTGCCCGAGCGGGCTGCCCATGTAGACGGTGCCGGGCACCGTCGGCGGGCACTCCTTGCCGTCGTCGTCGACGATCCGCACCGTGGCCCCCGGGAAGGGCTGGCCGACGGTGCCGGGATGCTCGAGCCACTGCTCAGGCCGCACGTAGGTGCCGCCACCCTCGGTGGCGGCGTAGTACTCGTAGATGACCGGCCCCCACCAGTCGATCATCTTGCGCTTCACCTCGACCGGGCACGGGGCGGCGGCGTGGATGATGCTGCGCAGCGACGACGTGTCGTAGCGCTGCTTCACGTCGTCGGGGAGCTGGAGCAGGCGGTGGAACATCGTCGGCACCAGGTGGCTGACGGTGACCTTGTACCGGTCGATCAGCTCGAGCGTGCGCTCTGGCGTCCAGCGGTCCATGAGCACCACGGTGTGGCCCAGGTGGAGGGCGCCGGTGCCGAACGCCAGCGGGGCGGCGTGGTACAGCGGGCCGGCGACGAGGTGGACGCCGTCGCCAGGCTGCACGTCGAAGAGCATCCCGAGCATCGACCCGCCGGCGGCGGCGTCGTCCGGACTGCCATCGGGCAGGGCACGGCGCACGCCCTTCGGTCGCCCGGTGGTGCCCGACGTGTAGAGCATCGTCTGGCCCGCGCTGCGCTCCTCCGGCGCGGTCGCCGGCTCGGCGGCGACGAGCGCGCCGAGGTCGCGGAAGCCGTCGATGGCGCCGACGGCGAGGCGGCCCTCGGCCGGGAAGCCGAGCTCGTCGGCCGCCGCGATGCCGGCGGCCGCGAACCGCTCGTGCACGACGAGCGCCCTGGCCTCGCAGTCGTTGGCGATGTACGCGATCTCCGGGCCGGTCAGGTGGTAGTTGATGCAGGTCAGGTACAGCCCGCTCTGCAGCGTCGCCAGGTAGAGGTCGAGGAAGGCCCGGTCGTTGGGCATGACCATCGCCACCGCGTCGCCACGGCGCAGCCCCAGCGTGTGCAGGGCGTTGGCGGTGCGGTTCGACGCCGCCGCCAGCTCGCCGAAGGTGGTCGTTCGCTCGTCGGCATCGACGACGGCGAGGCGGTCGGGATCTGCCGCCGCCACCCGCCAGAACCCGAGCTCAGCCACGTTCCGCCCCCCCGTTCTGGCGCCGCACCAGTGCGGCGATGGCGTCGTAGGCTTGGGCCTTCACCGCGGCCTCGCCGAGGGTGGCGAGGATGCGGGCGCCGGCCAGGTCGACCGACTGCTGGTGGAGCAGGAGACGGTTGGCCTCGTGCACGATGTCCCCGACCGAGGTGTCCGGGAAGTCGAAGTCGCCGCCGATCCCGAGCACCTCGGGCAGCACCGCGTAGCCGAGGTCTCGCAGGCGCTGCTCGCGCGCCAGCATCTCGGTGGTCTCGGGGTCGGCGGTGTAGGTCGCGTCGCGATCGGGATGCCCGTTCCCGCTCACGACGACGCGGCCGCGGCCTCCCGCCGCTCCCGCAGCCGGGCGCCGAGCACGGCCTTGGCCGGCATGGCGATCTTGGGCCGACCGCCGAGCGTGCCGGGGCCGGCGACGCCGCCGGAGCGGGCGAGCAGCACGTCGAGGTGGGTGTGCCACTTCCCGGCCCGCTCCCGCAGCTTCGGGTCCGAGGCGAGGTCTTGGATCATCATCTCGCCCTCGACGAGCTGTCGGTGGTCGTCGTCGAGCATGAACCCGAGGATGCGCACCGTCGGCGCGTCGACGATGTCGGAGGTCACATGCCGGTGGAACGTGTACGCGGCGAGGAGGTGCGGCACGAGCACGCGGTACACGCCGACGAGCTTCTCGACCGTGAGGTCGGCGTCGTCGGGGCTCGTCAGCTCGTCCATGAACGTCACGAACGCGTCGTTGGCCGGCTCCGAGCGGTGCTCGTTGGCCTCCTTCAGCTCGGGCAGGCGCTGGCGCCAGAGGTCGGCGTGCCACGCATGCTGGTAGCAGGCCGGGCCGAGCATCGCCTTGACGTCGAGCTCGGGGATCGTCGCCACCCAGCCACCGAGCGCGGCGGAGATCCGCTCCTCGGCCCACTTGTAGTTGACGATGCGCTCGACCGACTCCTCGACCGTCCACTCGCCGACGAGCCGCCGGCGGTCCCAGTACGGGAA
>DATLFP010000053.1:0-11843 GCA_035540955.1 Acidimicrobiales bacterium | reverse complement strand
CAGGACGAGGTGGTCGGCGAAGACGTCGATGCCGGCGAGCTTCACGTCGGGACGGTGGGCGATCACCTCCGTCCAGTGCTCGCGGCCGGGAGTGGCGTCGGGCGCCTCCATCAGCTTGAAGTTCTCGGCCCCGTCGGCGTTCGTGACGATGAAGAACCGCGACCCGTGGTGCTCGATCCCGTACTCGACCTCCTGCTCGCGGGGCTGCACGACCCGGAACTCGCCCGTGGGGTCGTCGGTCTCGAGGATCCACACCTCGGAGGTGACCTTGCTCCCGAGGTCGAGCACGAGGAAGCGCTCGTCCTTCGTCGTGCCGATGCCCAGGAAGAACCGCTCGTCGTCCTCCTGCATCACGAGGACGTCGTCGCCCGCCGGCGTGCCGAGCACGTGACGCCACACCTGGTGGGGGCGCATGGCGGCATCGGGCCGGGTGTAGAAGAACGTCTTCGAGTCGGCGGCCCACGCCGTGCCGTAGTACGTGCCCTCGATCACGTCGGGGAGGTCCTCGCCGGTGCGCAGGTCGCGGAAGCGCATCTCGTACAGCTCGCTGCCGTTCCGATCGGCTGACCACGCCAACAGGTTGTGATCGGGCGACGTGTCGAAGGCGCCGAGGGCGAAGTAGTCGCCGTCGCCCGCCTCGATGTTCTGGTCGAGCAGGATCTGCTCCGCCGCCGACGCGGCCGGCTCGAGCTCGTCCGGGTCGGTCACCGGCTTGCGGGCCGAGATCCCGTACTGCTTGCCCTCCTCGGTCTTGCTGTACCACCACCAGGGCCCCTTGCGAGTGGGGACCGACAGGTCGGTCTCCTGGATCCGGGCCCGGATCTCCTCGAAGAGCTGCGCCTGGAGCTCCTTGGTCCCGGCGAGCTCCTCCTCGGTGTGGGCGTTCTCGGCCTCGAGGTAGGCGAGCACGTCGGGGTCGTCCTTCACGCACAGCCAGGCGTAGTCGTCGACGACGACGTCGCCGTGCCGCTCGCGGACGACCGGGATGCGCTTCGCCTCCGGGGGACTCATGGATCCAGAAACTACGGCCCGCGACGAGGATCCGGTCCGTTTGGGCTCAGGAGGAGCGGTTTCGGCACCGATAGGCCGGTAGTGGCCGTTCCGGGGCCGCGCAAGGAGGGGAACATGGCCCAGCGGATCGATGACGGCGCACTGGAGACGGCCGCGGCCTCCCTCCTCGAACGTCACCCTGATGGCCTCGTCGCGGCGATCAACGCCGAGGGGCTCTTCGTCGCGATGCCGCACAGCATGCCGCTCGGGGAGCATCACGTCATGCAGGCCCGATCGGCGCTCGAGCTCGTCGAGACGCCGGACCGGATCACGGTGATCGACACCTGGGAACGGGCCAAGGAGGTGGGCGCCGCGAACGCCGTCGTGCGGCTCCGCGACGGCGGCTCGGCCGTCATGCACCTGGTCGACCTCCGGCACCGGCACGGGACGTTCCTCGGGCTCCTCGACGTGATCGCCGATCCCGAGGGCGTGGCGATCGACCGGCTGCGCGAGCACGTCCCCCTGCCGTCACGCACGGTGCGGCTGCGCAAGGACGAGGTGGCGGTCATCCTGGATGCGGACCCCGAGATCACCGAGGTCCTGGGCTGGACCCAGGACGACTTGCAGGGCTTCAAGTCGCTCGACCTCGTGCACCCCGACGATCAGGAGCGCGCCGTCGACAGCTGGATCGAGATGCTCGGGCGGCCGGGCGCGGCGACGCGATGGCAGGGACGGCACCGGCGCAAGGACGGCTCGTGGCTCTGGATGGAGGTCACGAACCACAACCATCTCGACGATCCCGACCGACGCGTGGTCGAGGCCGAGATGATCGACATCGCCGACCAGCGGGCGACGATGGAAGCGCTGCGCCAGCGCGAGCAGCTGCTGGCCCGGCTCGCCGACGCGCTGCCGGTGGGCGTGCTCCACGTCGACCTCGAGGGGCGGATCCTCTACACGAACGACCGGTTCTGCTCGCTGATCGGGGTGCCGCCCGCCGGCACCATCGCCGAGCACCTCGTCGGTGTGGTCCCCGCCGACCGGCCCTCGGTCGAGGAGGCGATCGACGCGCTCCTCCACCGCGGCGCCGACAGCGACCTCGAGGTCCGCTACACCGCCCCGGTCGTCGGGCCTCGCCGGGAGCAGCGGTTCGCCGTGGCGCTCCGCGCCCTGACCGACGAGTCCGGCGCGCCCGCCGGCGCTGTCATCACGGTCGCCGACGTGACCGAGGCGGCCGAGCTGCGGCGCGAGCTGCTCCGGCGGGCGACCACCGACGAGCTCACCGGCTGCCTGAACCGACCGGCGGTCATGGACGTGCTGGAGCGCGCCCTCGCGACGCATGGGGAGGGCTCGCCGGGAACCGTCGTGGCATTCCTCGACCTCGACGGGTTCAAGTCGGTCAACGACGCCCTCGGCCACCGCGCCGGCGACGAGCTCCTGCGGGCGGTGTCGAAGCGCCTGCTCGCCGCCGTGCGGGGCTCCGACGTCGTGGGCCGGATCGGCGGCGACGAGTTCCTCGTGGTCGTTCCTGGTGTCGCGGCGGCCTCGGGGGCGGCCGCCGTCGCCGAGCGCCTCGCTCGCGCCTTCGAGCAGCCGGTGGAGGTGGCCGGGTCGCTGGTCGCCACCCGCTGCAGCATCGGCACGACCTGGTGCGGGGACGCCGGTGCGGACGCTGACGCGGTGGTCGCGGCCGCCGACCGCGACATGTACCGGGCCAAGCGGGCCCACCTCAGCCGGCGGTGACCTCGCCGCGCCGGTAACTGGCTTCGGGCCGCCCGTCACCTGACGGTAACCTCAGCGCCGTCCGACGACGGGGGGAGCGAGGGTGGAGGCGACGACCAAGAGCAGGGGAAGGACCCTGCTCACGTCGCAGCTGCGCACCCAGCTCGTCGGGGTCTCCATCGGCGTGCTGATCAGCCTGCTGTGGTCGGCGGCGAAGGTCAGCGTCCCCAAGGTGGTCCAGGTCGCCATCGACCGCGGCATCGAGGCCGACGACGGTGATGCGCTGCTGCGGTGGACGCTGGTCATCGGCGCCCTCGGTCTGGTGTCGGCGGTCGGCCAGGGCTTCCGCCGCTACTTCGCCTTCCGGGAGGCCCGGTGGTGCGAGGCGTCGCTGCGCGACCGCATCTACGCCCACATCCAGCGACTGCACTTCGCCTTCCACGACACCGCCGCCACCGGCCAGCTCATGAGCAGGGCCAACACCGACCTGCAGCAGGTGCAGTCGTTCGTCGTGATGATCCCGATGACGGTCGGCAACTTCATCCAGGTGGTGGCGGCCACGGTCATCCTGCTGCTGATCAACCCCCTCCTGACCGTGCTCGCCCTCGGCGGCCTGCCGTTCGTGAACATGCTCGGCAAGCGGTTCTCCGAGGCCCTCCACCCCGAGGTCATGGCCATCCAGGAGGAGTCGGCCCAGCTCGCCGGCGTGGTCGAGGAGTCGGTGGCCGGCGTGCGGGTGGTCAAGGGCTTCGGCGCCGAGCCCATCCAGGCCGAGCGCCTCCGGGTCGAGGCCGACGACGTGTACGGCGCGTCGATCCGGGCCGCCGGGGTTCGGGCCCGCTTCCTGCCGGCCACCGAGCTGATCCCCAACTTCGGCCTCGTCCTGGTGCTCGGCTACGGCGGCCACCAGGTGCTGGCGGGGGCCCTCACCATCGGCGAGCTGGTGGCCTTCAACGTCTACGTGGTCATGCTCATCTGGCCGCTCCGGATGCTGGGCCAGATCATCGCCCAGTGGCAGCGGTCGGTCGCCGCGGCCGAGCGGGTCGCCGCGCTCCTCGACACCGAGCCCGAGATCGTCGACGCCGCCGACGCCGTCCCGCTGCCCCCGGGTCCCGGGGAGGTGCGCTTCGAGCAGGTGACCTTCGGCTACAGCGAGGCCCAGCTGCATCCGGTGCTCGACGGTCTCGACCTGCACATCGAGGCGGGCACGTCGGTGGCGGTGGTGGGTGCCACCGGGAGCGGCAAGACCACGATCGCCCGGCTGATCCCCCGGTTCTACGACATCGCCGGCGGTTGCATCACGATCGACGGGATCGACGTCCGCGACGTGCGCATCCGCGACCTGCGGCGGGCGGTCGGCATGGTGTTCGAGGACACGTTCCTGTTCAGCGGCAGCGTCACCGACAACATCGCCTTCGCCGATCCCGACGCCGATCGGGCCGCCGTCGAGCGGGCCGCTCGACTGTCCGGCGCCCACGACTTCATCCTCCGGCTGCCCGAGGGCTACGACACCGAGATCGGCGAGCGGGGGTTCTCGCTGTCCGGGGGGCAGCGCCAGCGCATCGCCATCGCCCGGGCCATCCTCGCCGACCCGCGCGTCCTGATCCTCGACGACGCCACGTCCTCGGTCGACCCCACCAAGGAGCACGAGATCCGCGACGCGCTGAACGAGGTCATGGAGGGGCGCACGACGATCGTCATCGCCCACCGTCCCGCCACCATCGCCCTCGCCGACCGCGTTGTGCTCATCGACGAGGGCCGGGTCGTCGCCACCGGCACCCACGACGGCTTGCTGGCCACCAACGAGCGCTACCGCGAGGTGCTCGCCTCCGCCCTCGAGACGGCCTGATGGGCATGTGGATGGCGGGTGGTGTCGAGGAGGACGAGCGGCTCGACCGCGGCGAGGCGGCGCACGTCATCCGCCGGACGTTCCGCCGGCTGCGGCCGTACCGCAAGCAGATGTGGCTGGCCGGGCTGGTCGTCATGGTGTGGACGGGCACCGTGCTCGCCGGCCCCGCCCTGGTGCGCTACGCGATCGACCAGGGCCTGCGCGACCGCGACACCGGCGCCCTCAACCTCGCCATCGGGCTCTATGTGGGGGTGGCGGCCGTCGCCTACGTCGTCTACCGGGCGCAGATCGTGCTCATCAACCGGATCGGCGAGCACTTCCTGCGCGACCTGCGCCTCACCGTCTTCGACAAGCTGCAGAAGCTGTCGATGCCGTTCTACGACCGGGAGAAGGCGGGCGTGATCGTCTCCCGGATGACGAGCGACGTCGACTCGCTGTCCGAGCTCGTGCAGATGGGCCTGCTCATGTTCGTGAGCAACGGACTCCTGCTCGTGTTCAGCCTCGGCCTGCTCGTCGCCCTCTCGTGGCAGCTCAGCCTGGTGTGCCTCATCGCCGTGCCGTTCGTGCTGGTCGCATCGGTGAAGTTCCAGCGCGACTCCAACCGGGCCTACCTCGACGTGCGCAACCGCATCGGCCAGACGCTGTCGAACCTGCAGGAGGGCATCGCCGGCGTCCGGGTCATCCAGGCCTTCGGCCGGGAGGAGGTCGAGGCCGACCGGTTCGGCTCGACGAACCGCGAGCTGTTCGACTCCCACATGCGGTCGGTGAAGATCTCCGCCTGGTACCTGCCCGTCATCGACCTGTCCTCGGTGTGGACCACCGGCGCCGTGGTCGGCGTGGGCGGCTACCTCGTGCACCAGGGCGACGTCACCATCGGCACCGTCGCCGCCTTCATCCTCCTCCTCTCGAACCTGTTCGAGCCCATCCAGCAGCTGAGCCAGCTGTTCAACCTCGTGCAGTCGGCGGGCGCCGCCCTCAACAAGCTCTACAGGCTGCTCGACACGCCCATCGACGTGCCCGACCCGGCCGAACCGTCGCATCTCGGATCGTCGAGCCGGATCGTGGTCGAGAACGTGTCCTTCGCGTACGCCGGCGGCCCGCCGGTGCTGCGCGACGTGTCGCTCGAGGTCGACGAGGGCGAGCGGCTGGCGCTCGTCGGTCCGACCGGCGCGGGGAAGTCGACGCTCGCCAAGCTGATGGCCCGCCTCTACGACCCGACCGAGGGCCGGGTGCTGCTCGGCGACGTCGATCTCCGCGACGTCTCGATCGCCGAGCTGCGCCGCCGGATCGTGGTCGTGCCGCAGGAGGGCTTCCTGTTCAACGCCACGATCGGCGAGAACATCCGCATCGCCCGGGGTGACGCCACCGACGACGACGTGCGGGCCGCGCTGGGGGCGCTCGGGATCGAGCACCGGTTCCTGTCGTTGCCCGAGGGTCTCGACACCGAGGTGCAGGAGCGGGGCTCGCGGTTCTCGGCGGGGGAGAAGCAGCTGGTGTCGCTGGCACGGGCGGCGCTGGTCGACCCGCAGGTGCTCGTGCTCGACGAGGCGACGTCCTCCCTCGACCCCGGCACCGAGCTGCTCGTCGAGCGGGCGCTCGAGCGGTTGATGGAGGGCCGGACGTCCCTCGTCATCGCTCATCGCCTGTCGACGGCGCAGCGCTGCGACCGGGTGGCGGTCGTGCAGGACGGGCTTCTGGTCGAGATCGGCCCCCACGACGAGCTCGTCGCCAAGGGCGGGGCCTACGCCGACCTCTTCGCCTCCTGGTCCGGCGGCCTCGCCGCCCGCTGACCCCGCGAGCGCGTTGGACGGGGCACCTGCCACACTCGGGTGGTGGTGCGGTACGGCGGCCAGGCGGTGTTCGAGGGCGTGATGATGCGCGGCGCCGACCGCTACGCGATCGCTGTGCGCCGACCCGACGGCGGCATCGAGGTGGCGGTGCGGCCGCTGCCGACCTGGGGTCGGGGCCTGAAGGAGGTGCCGCTGGTGCGGGGCGTCGTCGCCCTCGCCGAGGCGCTCCCGCTCGGCTACCGGTCGCTCCTGTGGTCGGCCGAGCACGGCCTCGGCGAGGTCCGCCGCGCCCCTCGCTGGTGGGAGCGGATCCTGTCGGTGGCGAGCGTGGCCGTGGTGATCGTGGTGGCCTCGGCGCTACCCGCAGCGGCGGGTCGGTGGGCGGCGGGCGCGATCGGGATCGGCGCCGCCGCCCCGATGCTCGAGATGGCCTTCGGGGTGGCGATGCTC
Source organism: Acidimicrobiales bacterium (assembly GCA_035540955.1). Lineage (GTDB taxonomy): Bacteria > Actinomycetota > Acidimicrobiia > Acidimicrobiales > CADCSY01 > DATLFP01. Next base: position 5,045 of record DATLFP010000053.1, on the reverse strand, counting down.
TACGGCTACCTCCGGTCGGTCGGCCGGCTCGGCGAGGTCGTGCGCCTGTTCGCCAACCACGGTGCCGAGCACAAGGTGGTGAACGCCTTCGAGGCCGGCGCGCCGCTCACCGTCGAGTCGGTCCAGCGGTTCTCGACCCGGCACCCGCGCTGCGGGACGAGCTTCCTGCTCGTCGTCGGCGTGGTGGCGGCGATCGTGTTCGCCGCAGCCGGGGCGATGTCGCTCGGCGGTCTCATCGCCACGCGGGTGCTCGCGCTCCCGGTGATCGCCGCCATCGCCGCCGAGGTCCAGCTGCGGCTGGCCGACTCGGGCGGCGGCCCGCTCTCACGGCCGGGTCTCGCGCTGCAGCGGCTCACCACCCGTGAGCCGAGCGACGCGCAGGTCGAGGTGGCGATCGCCGCGCTGCAGGCGGTGCTGCCGGGGAGGTCGGTGCCGGCCGTGCCGGCGCTCGCTCACATCGGGCAGACGCAGAACTCGTTGCCCTCCGGGTCGGTGAGGACGACGAACGCGTCATCGGGGTCGGTGCTGTCCCGCACGCGAGTCGCGCCCAGGGCGATGACGCGCTCGACTTCGGCGTCGCGGTCGGCCGCCGGGCAGTAGACGTCGACGTGCATCTGGTGGCGGTAGGTCACGGGGTCGTCGGCCACCTGGAGCGCCACGTTGCCGTGCGGGCCCGTGAGCACCCGGAAGGTCTCGCTCGACCGTGGGTGCGGCGTCAGCCCGAGGACGCCGCACCAGAAGTCGCTCATGCGGTCGGCATCGGCGCAGTTGATGACCATGCTCCAGCGCATCGCTTCGCTCATGCGACCAGTGTTGTCGCTCGAAGGCGTCAGAGCAGGGGGAGGAGCAACCGGCCGACCCGCTCGGCCTCCTCGTCGTGGCGATAGCCCGAGAGGATGAACGTGTCGATGCCGGCGTCGACGTAGGCGTCGAGCTCGGCCTTGATCGTCGGGCCCGAGCCGACGAGCGCCACTGACGCCCCCATGCGGGCCCGGGCGAACCCGTTCCACAGGGCACCGCCGAGCCAGTCGCCGCCCGACTCCTGCCACAGCTCGTTCTGCCGTCGCTGCCCCTCGGAGTCCGTCCGGTCCGAGTGCGAACGGAGCTTCTCGCCGTAGCGCGGATCGATCGAGCCGACGATCTCCTCGGCGGCGGCGCGCGCCTCGTCGTCGGTCTCGCGGCACACGATCTGGAACCGGGTTCCGACCTCGATGGTCCGGCCGAGGTCGGCGGCCAGCGCCTTGGCCTGCGCCGCCCGCTCGGCCATGCGCCCGACGGGCTCGCCCCACATCAGGTACACATCCGCGTAGCGCGCCGCGGTCTGCATGGCGAGCTCGGAGGAGCCGCCGAGGTAGATGCGAGGGTGGGGCCGCTGCTTCGGCGTCTGCTGGATGCCGCCGCCGCGCACGTGGAAGAACTCGCCGTCGTGGTCCCAGCCCTGCTCGTGCCACGACCGGAGGACGACCTGGAGGAACTCGTCGGTGCGCCGGTAGCGGGCGTCGTGGTCGACGCCGACGTCGCCGTCGGTCTCCAGCTCGTGGGGGTGGCCGCCGGTGACGACGTTGAGATCGAGCCGGCCGCCGCTCATCCGGTCGAGCGTGGCCGCCATCCGGGCCGCCACCGGTGGGTTCACGAACCCGGGCCGGAACGCCACCAGGAAGCGGATCGAGGTGGTGCGCTGGGCGAGGGTGGCGGCGATGATCCAAGCGTCGTGGCAGCCCTCGCCGGTGGGCACGAGCATCCCCTCGAACCCCGCCGACTCGGCCGCCCGCGCCACCCGGGTGAGGTGCTCGACGGTGGGCGGGACGAGCGTGGAGGCGTCGCCCAGACGCGCCTGGTCCCCGAAGGACGGGACGAACCAGAGGAGGTGAGCCATCGGGCCGGAGGGTAGGTGGGCCCTCGGGCTGGGAGCCCGCGCCGAATACCACTATCCTCGTAGGGGAAATGCGCGGCGGAGCCTCCGCCCTGCACGGGAGTGCTGATGGCTGTCACCGATCTCGACCTCGGCAAGTACAAGCTCGGCTGGGCCGACGAAGAGGCCTACGTCTTCAAGCCCAAGCGCGGCCTCACCGAAGACGTCATCCGGGAGATGTCCTGGATGAAGGGCGAGCCCGACTGGATGCGGGACTTCCGGCTGAAGTCCTACCAGCGGTTCCTGCGCAAGCCGCTGCCCACCTGGGGCGGCGACATGTCGGAGATCTTCTTCGACCAGATCTACTACTACATCAAGCCGACCGAGAAGCAGGTCGACGCCTGGGACGAGCTGCCCGACTCGGTGAAGAACACCTACGAGAAGCTCGGCATCCCCGAGGCCGAGCGCAAGTACCTCGCCGGCGTCACAGCGCAATATGAAAGCGAGGTCGTCTACCACCGCAATCGGGACGACCTCGAGAAGCAGGGCGTGATCTTCACCGACATGGACACCGCGCTCCGGGAGCACCCCGAGATCGTGCGGGCGTGGTTCGGCAAGGTCATCCCGCCGGGCGACAACAAGTTCGCCGCTCTCAACTCCGCCGTGTGGTCGGGCGGCAGCTTCATCTACGTGCCACCCGGCGTCGAGGTGGAGATGCCGCTGCAGGCCTACTTCCGCATCAACGCCGAGAACATGGGCCAGTTCGAGCGGACGCTGATCATCGCCGACGAGGGCTCGAAGGTGCACTACATCGAGGGCTGCAGCGCCCCGGTGTACACCACCGACTCGCTGCACAGCGCGGTGGTGGAGATCGTCGTGCAACCGAGTGCCCGCGTCACCTACACGACGATCCAGAACTGGTCGAACAACGTCTTCAACCTCGTGACCAAGCGGGCCCGGGTCGACACCGAGGGCCACATGGAGTGGATCGACGGCAACATCGGGTCCCGCCTCACGATGAAGTACCCGGCGGTCGTCATGGTCGGCCCCAAGGCCTCCGGCGAGGTGCTCTCCGTCGCGTACGCCGGCGAGGGCCAGCACCAGGACGCCGGCGCCAAGATGACGCACGCGGCGCCGGAGACGACGAGCCGGATCATCAGCAAGTCGATCTCCAAGGACGGCGGCCGTACCAGCTACCGCGGCCTCGTTCGGGTCGAGGAGGGTGCGCACGGGTCCAAGAGCCACGTGCAGTGCGACGCCCTCATCCTCGACGACCACTCGGTCAGCGACACCTATCCCCGCATGGAGATCGGCGAGAAGGACGCGCACATCGGTCACGAGGCCACCGTCTCCAAGGTCGGTGACGAGCAGCTCTTCTACCTGATGTCCAGGGGCCTCTCCGAGGAGCAGGCGATGGGGATGATCGTCAACGGCTTCATCGAGCCGGTGACCCGGACGCTCCCCATGGAGTACGCGGTGGAGTGGTCGCGCCTCATCGAGCTGCAGATGGAGGGCTCGGTCGGCTGACCGGCGGCCCCGTCCATACTTGAACCGTGCCCATGCGGATCGAGTGCCGCCACTACGAGACCCGCACCTACCGGACCGGCGAGACGGTCAGGAAGTGCGATCTCGACCTGGCGCCCGAGGCGCCGTGGCGATGCCCGGACGACTGCCCGCGCTACCAGCGCCGCACCGACGTCGCGTGGTCGTGGGGGACGGCGATCGCGCCGCCGACACCGGACGAGCCGGTGGGCGAGGGCATCGCCGAGCTGCTCGACGCGGCCGAGGAGATCGTGAACGCCGCCGGTCCCGACATCCTGCGCGAGCTGCGGGCCGAGCAGGGCAAGCGGCGCGGGTTCCGCCGGCTCTTCCGGCGCAAGGAGTGAGACGACGGGCGCCCGCCGCTCGGACTTCGGGCATCGCGTCGGGCGCCGGTAGCCTGAAGGCCTGCGGGGGCCGAGTCGGCCCCCGTCCTCGCGAGCAGGAGACGGCCGACCGACACCCATGACCGACACCCGGGCGCTGCCCACGACCGACGAGGAGATCTGGCGGTACAGCCGCATCGCCGAGCTCGACCTCGACGCGTTCGCACCCGCGCCGGCGGTGAGCGACGACTCGGTCCCCACCCCGCTGGCGCGGGTCCAGGCAGCCGCGAGCGCGCCCGCTGCCGTCGTCTTCGTCCGCAACGGCCACGTCGTGTCGGTGGCGATCGACGACCCGAACGTCGAGATCGGCGCCGATGCCGAGTCGCCCGAGCCGGTCGACGTCTTCGGCGACCTCCACCGCCAGCACGCCACACCGGTCGTCGTGCGCATCCGGGCCGGCCGCACCCTCACCGGGCCCGTCCTCGTCCTCCACTGGACCGACGCCGATGGGGTCATGACCTTCCCGCACCTGGTCGTCGACGCCGGGGAGGACAGCGAAGCGGTCGTCTACGAGCACAGCGGATCGCCCGACGGCGTGCATGCGCTCTCGCTGCCCGTCACCGACGTCCGGGCCGGCCCGTCGGCGCGCCTGCGGTACCTGCATGGCCAGGTGCTCGGCGCCCGGATGTGGCAGATCGCCCGCCAGGTGAGCACCGTCGACCGCCAGGCGAGCCTCTCGACGGCGACGGTCGCACTCGGCGGCGACTATGCCCGGCTCCGCATCGAGTCGTCGATGATCGGTCGGGGGGCGGCGGGCGAGATGCTGGCCGCCTACTTCGGCGAGCAGCGCCAGATGCACGACGTGCGCACGCTGCAGGATCACGTCGCACAGGACACCACCAGCAACCTGCTGTTCAAGGGAGCGGTGGAGGGCCTCGCCCAGTCGATCTACACGGGGCTGATCCACATCGGGAAGCAGGCGACCGGTGTCAACGCGTTCCAGACGAATCGCAACATCAAGCTCTCCGATGGCGCGTGGGCGCACTCCGATCCCAACCTCGAGATCGAGAACAACGACGTCCGGTGCAGCCACGCCTCGACCATCGGGCCCGTCGACGAGGACCAGCGCTTCTACCTCGAGAGCCGGGGCGTGCCCCCCCAGGTGGCCGAGCGTCTGATCGTGATGGGGTTCTTCGACGAGGTGCTCGAGAAGCTGCCGGTCCCCGGGATCGCCGCGCTGCTCCGGGACGAGATCGCCAGCAAGCTCGCCCGGCGGGAGGCGGAGGTGGAGGGCCCGTGAGCACCCGCCTGTGCGCGCTCGACGATCT
>DATLFP010000052.1:0-7974 GCA_035540955.1 Acidimicrobiales bacterium | reverse complement strand
GCCGAGGGCGCCGAGGCCGACGGTCAGGGCGATGATGCCGGAGGACGACGGCGAGGACGCCACCGTGCTACCAGCGGAGGAGACCGCCGGGGTCACGACCGACTGGCCGTTGGCACCGAGGATCTGGAACGAAGCACGGGCCGGGGTGCCGTAGGCGTCGACACCGGCAGCGCTCTTCTGGGTGGCCACGATCACGTAGTAGCCCGGCTGGCCCTGCGGGATGGCGAAGGTGGCGGAGATGTTGCCGGCCTTGTCGGGAACCACGCGAGCGAGCTCGGTGCCCTCGACGCCGTTCCACCGGAGCACCACGTCGCCCGGGTTCGACGTCGCCGACGCCACCCGGAAGGACGACCCGGTGACGGTGACGGAGTCGCCGCCCTTGCCGGCCGTGCTCGAGAGGTTCAGCGTGGCCAGGTTGGTGCAAGCGAAGGCCGCCGCCCCGGCGATGACGGATGCAGCCGCCGCAGCCGAGAAGACGGTCATTACCTTCTTGCGGACGTTCATTCCTGAACTACCTACCTTTGGGTTCGGCGTATATACGCCAGTCGGTTGCCCACCAACGACGAGTCTCCCTGGTACAGGACCTGGGCGCAATAGAGAAACCCAAGCTAGACCCGGATCGCATATACTGGCCGATCGGCTTTACCTGATTCGCATCGCCGCTGACCTTGGGTTTCGCGCGTGCGTGCTACGGCAACCAAGGTGGGGGGCCTGCTTCCAGCGGCGACAGCCGGCGACGAGTCGCCCACCGCAGCGACGTGCCCGGGGCCCGTGCCAGCGGGGGCAGGGGCCCGCGAACACGAACGGCGGCCGTCGGGCGACCCGTGCGCCTCGAACGGATGGGTCTCCCGGGCGGGGGTGATCCGCCGCAGGGCGCGCGCCGCATCGCTCCATGGTGCCTGCGCGACGGGTCGGGCGGATGGCCGAGGGCCTGCTACGGGCAGCCGAAGGCGTAGTCGGCGCCGTCGCGGAGGCAGGTGTCGCTGGGATCGAGGAGGCCGAAGAAGCCGCCGGTCAGGGGGCCCCAGATCGTGTCCTGCCCGTCCCCGTCGGAGGTGTTGAGGCTGTCGGCGCCGTCACCGCCGTTGAGCGCGTCGACGTCTCCCCCGCTCGGGTCGGCGACCGAGTCGGCCCCGGGACCGCCGATCAACCCGTCGCTTCCGTCGCCGCCCGCCATGACGTCGTCGCCGGGCCCGCCGAAGACCAGATCGTTCCCTGCGTCGCCCTGGAGCGTGTCAGTGCCGTCGGAGCCGAAGAGCACGTCGATGCCGTCGTCCCCACGCAGGGAGTCGGCACCGGTGCCCCCGTCGAGGAGGTCGTCCCCCGACCCACCCGACATGGAGTCGTCACCCGCAAGTCCGAACAGGGTGTCGTTCCCGTCGCCGCCCAGGAGCAGGTCGGCACCGTCCTCGCCGAGGATGCAGTCGTCCCCCGGTCCACCGAGGATCGTGTCGTTCCCGGCACCACCCACGATGATGTCGTCCCCGCCGCCGCCGTTGAGCACATCGTCGCCGTCCCCGCCGACGATCAGGTCGTCGCCTGGCGTCCCGGTCAGGACGTCGTTCCCCGGGCCCCCTGCGATGATGCCGCCGGGGTTGTTCCGAGGGCAGGAGAAGAAGCCGAAGGTCACCACCGCGAGGTAGTTGAGGCCGCAGACGCCGCCGTAGTTCCGATGCTCGAACTGCAGGGTGTTGGTGCCGGCGACGAACGGTCCCCCCGGTGCGTAGTCGGCATCCGTGTAGGCCTCCGGCGAGCCCGTGTAGTTGGCCGAGTTGACGGCTGGGTGCTGCCCGCCGACGAGCTGACCGTTGAGGCGCACGGCGACGCTGTCGTCGGCCTGTACGAAGACGACGATGCCCGGGTCCAGGGCGCTGGCGGGCAGGTCGAAGGTAGTCGTCACCGTCGTGAGGAACCCGGTTGGAGGCGCGGCGCCGTTGCACAGCAACGAGGGATTGGGGCCGATCCAGGCCGTACCCGGCAGGGCCGGGGCGTACGCGGAGTGCGGCGTGACCACCGGCCACGCGGGCGTGCTCGGGTCGACCCCACTGCGGATGCGCAGCGAGTGGACGCCTGCAGTCGCCGGGCCAGTGTGGCTCGGACCGGCGGCATGGTCCGCCCCGGCGGCCGGTGCCAGCAGAAGGAGCACGGCCACGGCGATCGCGACAGCACCTCGAGCCCGAACGGGAACGGAGAACATCATCCTCACCCCCGCGTCAGTCGGCGTTACGAGCGGAGTGCGAGAAGGCGACTGGCGACCCGTCGATCGTCGCGCCGTCCCGCACGTCGAGCAAGGGGGCGAGCGCTGGTCAGCAGCGAGCGGGCGGGCAAGGTCACATGGAGAACCATGAGGTGATGTGTGGTCACCGCCCTACGGCCGTTTCTTCTCGATCGGGGGTCCGACCCGTCGTGCAGCCCGCCGAGCCCTTACTTCGATCCACGCTTGGACAGAGCGCCCACCCGTTCCCCGACGACGATGAGCACGATGGCGGCGGCGATGGCGACGACCGAACCGAGGATGTTCAGCTCGAAGACGTCGCCCGTGCCCAAGGCGTTGGCAACCACGCCGCCCACCACCGATCCGACGAGGCCGAGGCCCAAGGTCATGAGGATGCTGAGGTGCTGGCGGCCGGGCACCAGCAGCCTGGCCAACCCACCCACGACGAGGCCGAACACGATGAACCCGATCATCTTCCTCCTTCGGGCCTCCCTGTCACCATTCTCGGTGGACGGCGCCATGCTGTCACGCCGAGCCATCACCCGGTTGGCGGCTCGGGGCGGGCGCTGACGTCCGTGGGCGTTGAATCGTCGTGACCGACGGGTCGCCGCGTCGGTGGGGCCACGTGGAGGCAGGCACGGAGGGGGTGCGCCTCCGACCCGGGCTGGCAGCGCATCAACTGGGACGAGGCCATGCCGCAGCCCGGCGCGGTATCGCCGAGGGGGACTGGGTGCATGCAGCGACGGTCTCGACGTTGGATCGTTCGATGGCCATGGCCGCCAGGCCGTCAGCTCGGGCGGACCGCCCGTCAGGAGATCGCCAGCTGCTCCTCGGCGATCGCGTCACGCGCCGCCCCGTGTGAGCTGACGACGGCGACGAGCCGGTCGAGTCCGGTGACGTCGAGGAGCCGGAGCACCCGCGGGGTCGTACAACAGAGAGCCACGGTGGTGCCGGACTCCCGCAGGCGCCGGATGCCGCCCACGAGGGCGCCGAGGCCGGCCGAGTCGAGGAAGGGAACCTCACAGATGTCCACGATGACGCCGGGGCGTCCGACGACGCCGACGAACGCCTCCCGTAGCTGGCCGGCGCTCAAGGAATCCAGGTCGCCGCGGGCATAGATGACGTTGGGCTCGGCTTGCTCGTCGATCATCACGCTGAAGCCGAGCTGCTGTGCGACTGGTGACATCGAGCCAGTATCGGCGACATCCTCCACGGACCGCTCTCGAAGAGATTGCGATCTGGTGACGAGTTCCCCTGCTGCCGTGAAGCCCCCCGCCCCGGGCCACACTGGTCCGGTGAACTCGCGGATCCGGTTCTGGAGCGGGTTACGGGTCCGCGCCACAGTCGGGTTCGGCGTCACGGGGTTGATCGTGGCGGTGGCCGCCGGCAGCCTGACCTATGTCGCGGCTCGCCGTTACCTCTTGCAGCAGCGCGAAGACACGGCGATCCACCAGGCGTACGTCAATGCACGCTTGGCTCGGAACATCCTCCGATCCCCCGAGCCGGACGTCCGTGCGTTCATGTCCTCCCTGGGCGGGGGCACGGCTTCCGAGAGCGTCCTCCGGTACCGAGGTGAATCGTTCGTGACGTCGGTGGCCATCGGCCCGGACCGGATTCCCGGCGACCTCGAGAGGGTGGTCGGCCAGGGCCGAGTCGCACATCAGCGCTTCCGGGACCCCAGGGGCGTCCTCCACTTGGCGGTCGGCATCCCGGTCGCCGCCGTCGAGGCCGACTACTACGAGCTGTTCTCCCTGGCCGAGCTCGACAGCACGCTGGAGCTGCTGGCTCGGGCGCTCGCCATCGGCGGCGGTGGTGCCGGTGTCGTGGCCGCACTGATTGGCTGGGCGGCAGCAAACCGGCTGCTCCGGCCGATGCGGCCGGTCGCCGACGCCGCGGAACGGATCGCGAGCGGGGCGCTCGATACCCGCCTAGAGGATCCGAGCGACGCCGACCTCCGCCGGCTCACTGAGGCGTTCAACAAGATGGCGGCCGCCCTCGAGGCCCGTATCGAGCGCGAGACGCGTTTCGCCGCCGACGTCAGCCACGAGCTCCGCACCCCGCTCGCCGCGGTCTCGGCCGCCGTCGAGATCATCCACCGACGGCGCGATCAGCTGCCGCCACAGGTCACCGAGGCGTTCGCGGTGCTGTCGGCCAAGGTGGCCCTCTTCCAACGAATGGTCCTCGACCTGCTCGAGATATCGAGGTTGGACGGCGGGACCGCAGTGCTCGAGCACGATCCCATCGACCTCCGCCACCTGCTCGAGCGACTGGTCGACCTGCACGCCGCGCATACGGCTGTGATCGAGATCGATGCGCGGGTGCCCACGCATGTCATGGGCGACCGTCGCCGGCTGGCCCAGGCGCTGGGCAACATCTTCCAGAACGCCAACCGCTACGCCGGCGGCGTGACGCGGCTCGCCGTCACAGCGCCCCAGGCGGGATGGATCCGCATCGAGATCGACGATTGCGGGCCCGGGATCAGCGAGGAGGAGCGGGATGCGATCTTCGGCCGGTTCGCTCGAGGGGCTGCCGGTACGGCGGCCGGCTCCGACAGCGGCACCGGCCTCGGTCTGGCGTTGACCGCCGAGCACGTGCGACTCCACGGGGGTCGGGTCCGGGTGGAGGATGCGGGTGGCGGCGGGGCTCGCTTCGTTGTGGAGCTCCCGGTGGAGCTCTCATGACCCGCCCGTCGCTCGCCGCGACGGCCCTGCTTGCCGTCGCGCTCCACGGGTGCAGCGTGCCGGCACAGGAGCGCGCTCGGACGGTACGCGACGCCGCCGTCCCCTTCGACCTCCTCGACCCGTCCGCGCCTCCGCTGGTCCCCCCGTCGACGAGCCTGACCTCCGAGCAGCTTGCCCTGTGCTTCGTCCGGGAGGGACGCCTCGTCGTCGTGACGCAGGAGCTGGCACCTCCGATCACGCTCCGGGACGCAGTGGCTGCGCTCACCGGCCCGCCGCAGGGTGCCGGCCCGCTGCGCACCGCGCTGACCGAGCCGTCGTTGGTGAGCGACGTCCGGCTCGTGGGTGGGATCGCTCGGGTCGACCTCGTCGCCGGCGTGTCGGCCTTGCCGACGGAGGAGCAGCTCCTGGCGGTCGCCCAGATCGTCTGCACGCTCACCGGCCGCCCGGGCGTGGGCCAGGTGTCGTTCACCCTGGACGGCGCCCGGCTTCCCGTCCCCAAGGGCGACGGCTCGCTGGTCACGTCACCTGTGGCCCGCGACGACTACAGCACACTGATGGCCTGATCCGTGCCGCGTGCGCCGGTGGCCGCTCCGAGGAGTGACAATGGCTGCATGCCCGACCGCATCCTCATGGTCGATGACGACGAAAGCATTCGCACCCAGACCTCGGTGCTCCTGCAGGACGAGGGCTACGAGGTCGACCAAGCCACCACCAGTGCCGAGGCGATCGCCCGGTTCGAGCGCCGGCCTGCCGACTGCGTGCTTCTGGACGTCATGCTCCCGGACGGCAACGGGTTCGACACGTGCCGGGCCCTTCGGAGCCGGAGCGACGTTCCCATCATCATGGTGACGGCGCGAGCGGATACCTACGACGTCGTCGCCGGGCTCGAGGCCGGCGCCGACGATTACGTGACCAAGCCCTTTCAGATGAAAGAGCTGGCTGCTCGAATCCGCGCCATGCTACGACGAGCCCGCGTCCAGGAGTCGGGGCCAACCCGGATCGAGCTCGGCGGCCGGGTGGAGATCGTCCCCGAGGAAGGCGTGGTGCGCCGCGACGGAGCCGAGGTTCACCTCACCCGCACCGAGTTCCGTCTCCTCTGCGAGCTGGCGGCCGCTCCGGGGCGCCTGTTCTCCCGTGAGGCGCTGCTGGAATCGGTGTGGGGATACGAGTACATCGGCGACAGCAAGCTCGTCGATGCCCACATCCACCGACTGCGTGCCAAGATCGAGGAGGATCCCGCCAATCCTCAGCATGTGGTGACCGTCCGCGGCCTCGGGTACAAGGCGGTGCGCTGAGGCGGGTGACCCCGCGCCGTCGACGGTTCTCGGCGGGCAGGGCTTTGAAGCTGTCGTTCGTCCTCGTGCTACCACGAGGTCCTGTGCGCCCGAAGGAGCCGCCACGGAGGGAGACCCAATTCCACCGCACGTGCGCAGTCTCCTCGACCGACGTTTCGGGTCGGTCTCGGAGGTGGAGACGCTCGTCCTACTTGTCCGCAGCGGGCGCCAGTGGACCGCCGCAGAGGTTGCACGCGAGTTCGTGGTCGCCGAGGACTACGCGGCCATGCTCTTGGACGCTCTCGTTCAGAACGGGCTGGTACGTGCGAGCGACGGCGGGTATGAGTTCGCTCCGCTGCGTGCACGAGACAGGCGGGCGGCGGTGGATCTCGCGGACATCTACCAGACCTACCGCGTCCGCATCATGAACCTCCTTCTGGCCAAGCCTCGGGACGCCTTCTCGGATTTCGCCGAAGCGTTCCGGCTGCGCCCGCACGACGAGGATCCTGAGGACTGATGGCGCCGCTGGTCTACCTGCTGTGCGCGGCCACGAGTCTGCTCTGTGCCGTCCTCCTTGTCCGGGGCTACCGCCGTTCGAGGTCGCGCCTGCTGCTGTGGAGCTCACTCGCATTCATCGGACTGGCCACCAACAACGCGCTCCTCGTCGTGGACCGCCTCCTCGTCAAGGACGTCGACCTCTCGACCGTCCGCCTCGTCCCAGCCGTGATCGGCATGGCGTGCCTCGTCTACGGCCTCATCTGGGAGGGTGAGTGAGAGCGCTGCTTTCCGGCGTGCTCGCCGCGCTGTCGCTGGTCGCCGCGCTGGCCTTCAAGCGGTCGGCCACGAGGTCGAACGACCGGTTCTTCGACATGTTCGCCCTCGCGTTCTTGCTGCTCGCGATCAACAGCGTCGCTCTCGGACTGAGTGACCCGAACGCCGAGACTCGGATCGCCCTGTACGCCATTCGCCTGGCCGCGTTCGTCGTGATCCTGTCGGCCATCTGGGAGAAGAACCGCCGCTGAACGGTGATCGCTCTCCAACCTCGTGGTAGCAGCGGAGGGCAATCTGGGCTGGTCCTGAACCACCCGGTATTCGCACATACGCGATTGTGAAGCGCGTTTCTAGCATAGCGAAGTCGCATCTACTGCCTGTTCACGCCGACGATGTTGCAGTTTCACGACAGTCCTTCCCAAGCCATTGAAGCGACGTACGGGGGGCGCGCATACTCCGTCTGACGAAATGATCGTCAGGCGGGCCTTCCCTCGCCATCGTTCGACCAAAGGTGGTACGACTTCACATGAACGTCCGCAAGAAGGTAACGACCGTGTTCGCGGCGGCGGCGGCCGCGAGCGTCATCGCTGGAGCGGCGGCCTTCGCCTGCACCAATCTGGCCACTCTCAATCTCTCGAGCACGGCCGGGAAGGCGGGCGACCAGCTCACCGTGACCGGCTCCTCGTTCCGGGTGGCCAGGTCGGGCCAGGCCGACCCCGGCGCCGTCGTCCTGCGCTGGAACGGCGTCGAGGGGACCGAGCTCGCCTCCGTAACCCCCGACAAGGCCGGCAACATCTCGGCCACCTTCACCGTGCCCCAGGGCCAGCCGGGCTACTACGTCATCGTGGCCACCCAGAAGAGCGCTGCCGGTGTTGACGCCTACGGCACCCCTGCCCGTGCTTCGTTCCAGATCCTCGGTGCCAACGGCCAGTCGGTCGTGACCCCGGCGGTCTCCTCCGCTGGTAGCACGGTGGCGTCCTCGCCGTCGTCCTCCGGCATCATCGCCCTGACCGTCGGCCTCGGCGCCCTCGGC
>DATLFP010000051.1:0-5234 GCA_035540955.1 Acidimicrobiales bacterium | reverse complement strand
GGGCACGTCAAGAAGCGAGGGGACCGCTACTACGCGGTGATCTACGGAGGTCGGGACGCCGTGACCGGCAAGGAACGCCGCAGCTGGCACCCGGCGGGCACGGACCGGGCCGAGGCCGAGCGCCTCGCCGCCAAGCTCGCGGCCTCGCCGCCAAGCTCGCGGCGACCGAGACGAGCCGGGTCGACGCGGTGCGGTCGCTGACCTTCGGCGCGCACCTGACCAGCCAGTGGCTGCCGGCCAAGAAGCTGCACCTGGCCACCAGCACCTATCGAAGCTACGAACGCAATGTGCAGCTCCACGTGCTGCCTGCATTGGGCAGGGTGAGCATCCGGCGGCTGCGCTACCGACAGATCGAGGCGCTCTAACGACACGCTGGTTCACCCCACCGAGGGGAAGGGGCTGTCACCGAGGACCGGCTATGAGATCCATCTCCCTCATCAAGGGTGCGCTCGCGGACGCGTTGCGACGCGGCCTGGTGACCAGCAACGGCGCTGTCGTCGCCCGAGCCAACCTCAAGTGGCCCGACATCGACTTCACGAGGAAGCGTCTGCACCTCAACCGTGGGCTCGTCGCCGTCGGCTGCGCGGTCCACCAGACACGCGGCAAGACCAAGAATGCCCGCCGCGCCATCGCCCTCGACGACGCGACGCTCACCATCCTCGCCGGTTGGCGGGCTTCCAGGCCGCCGAGTACGCGGCGGTCGGCGTCACCAACGACGACGGGTGGGTGTTCACCGACGGTGATGCAAGCCCGTGCATCCCACTCGGTCTATGAGGCGTTTCGGCAAATCGTGCACAACGCCGGCGTACCGACCATCCGCCTTAATGATCTCCGGCACACCCACGGCAGTCTGCTCATCCAGGACGGGACCCCGGTGAAGGTCGTGAGCGAACGTCTCGACCACGCCAACATCGCGTTCCCGATGCAGACCTATCTGATCTGACCTGCCTCTTCGTTGGTGGCGGGGGCGAGATATGCCCGTTAGCGGCAACACTTGCATTGCCTCGCTGACGTGCTCTTTTCTACCGCGTCCGCCCGCGGTCGTACAGGTCTTCGCGGGTCCATGTGCGTCCACCGCGAGCGACGGCTGCAAGAGTCGCTCGGCGAGCGCGTCGCATCGCGCTCCGGTACGAAGTGCGTCGATCACAGCCGGATCACTGACTCAGACTCAGGATGGCCGTCGCCGTTGTCTCGGTGTGGAAGAATAACGGTTGAGAGACCGCTTCGTGGAAGAAATCCCGCTGAGAGCTTCCGATTACGGAAGAAAAGCCGCCGAGAGCGCTTTCGTGGTTCAGGCCCGCAATGGGTTCGAGCCGGTGAGTCCGAGCAGCTCGGCGCTCGTATAGAGGCGGCTCGGTCGTCCACGCCCACTCCCCTGCACCGTTCCGTGCTCCACGAGGATGCCCGCGTCGACGAGCTCGCCCAGTGCCGCGTTCGCGGACTTCAACGGGATGGCGAGCTCGCTCGCCACGATCGGGCCGGTGAGCACGAGGTGACGAGGAAGGAGGTCGAGCACGCGCCAAGCCGCGGCATCGCTCCGTACCCGCCTCGACTCCGCTCGAGGTCCGCCGAGTCGCTCACGCCATTGGCGCTGCAGCCGTTCGACGGAGGCGACCAGCTCCTGTTGTGCGCGTCCGGCGCCCGACACCGCCTCCGCGAACCAGCGGACCCATGCGTTGTGGTCGCCCATTCGGAACAGCACGAGCCCAGAGCCGTAGCCGCCGACGTCGGCAGCGATGCGGGCGCTCACCGGCGGAGGCGTCACGAGGGATAGTCGGCGAATGAGGATCCACGCGACGAGCACGCGCCCGACGCGCCCGTTGCCGTCCGCGAAGGGGTGGATGATCTCGAACTGGGCGTGGGCGATTGCTGCCTGGCTCACGGGGTCGATGTCGTCGCGGTTGACGTACGTGATCAGATCCTCGACGAGCGGCGGCACCTCGTCGGGCGGCGGTGTTACGAGATGCGCATCGAGCGGCGACGTCCCGCCGATCCAGCCCTGCTCGGTCCGTAGGACGCCGACGTGCCGGGCGGGTGTGGGGCTGCCGGTCATGAGCGTCCGGTGCCACCCGCACAGGCTCTCGACGGTGAGCAGACCGTCGTGGGCACCCTCGATCGCCTCGGTCACAGCAACGAGGTTCGCCGCCACCCATGCGGCGGCGGAGGGTGATCCGCTCTCGTCGGCCTCGGCGAGGACGATGTCGACGACCGGTGCGGTCACGCCCTCGATGAACGACGAAGCCACCCCCTCCGCCCGCAGAAGGAGCCCCGCCAGCGCGGCGAAGTTTTCGGGCATCGACTCGGCGCCATGCTCGACAGCCGCCTGCGCCCGAGCTGCCTCGGCGACGGTCCGGGCGTCGAGCGTCAGGTCGCGGTCAGCCAGCCGGGTGGGGACGAACGCACGCGCACGCCGACCTCGCCACACAATCGGGATCTCCACGCCCGCTCGCTCCATGAGCCACCTTTCGTAGGTTTACCGCTGTAAGTGTACGTTATTGGCTCTTCCGACAGAATCCGTCAGCCGACTCCGCGGACCAAACGAAGCGGAGCGATATCGGGGGCGACATCGTGGACATGGACACGGGGGCCCGCCCGGTCCCACCCCTCGAAGTTGATGACCGTGGTGCGCTGGTCCTTACCCACCGGGCGCAGCTTGCGCTGAAGTAGGGCGGCGAGCCGATCGTCGTGGGTGGACACCATCAGTTGCCGGCGCGCACGAGTCCGGCGTAGCAGGTCGGCGAGCCCGAGCAGGTTCACATTGTCCAGACTCTGAAGCGGATCGTCGAGCGCTGCGAGGTTCAGTGGCAACGTGCCCGCAGACAGGTTCATCGCCATGAACGTGACCACCGCTAGCACGGCTAGCTGCGAACTCGACAGAACGTGCCCCGGGACCGAACGCTCGATGCTGGCCACCTTGTCCTCGAGCTCGGTCCACATGCGACCGCGACCGCTTCTCATCTCCGCGAGAAGCTTTGGAATCTTGAATGACGGGTGCGGATCCACCGAGGCGTAGATGCTTCGAAGCAGCGGCTCGATGATCTCCAGCTCGTCCAGCACCAGCGACTCCGACAAACCGCGAAGCGACTCGTGTAGCCGACGAGTGTCCTCGCTGATGGCGGCACGCCGATCAATCTGAGCGGTGACTGTGCCGATCTCGGCGTCCAGGACCGGCAGCTCGGCAGCGAGTTCCGCAGCGCGCTCTGCCTCAGCGAGCCGGGCGAACCCGGCAGCGAGTTGCTCCCCAGTACGCCTGAGATCCTGCAACTCGGTGATGGACTCATTCTCTCCTGCCATCTGCCCGTCGATCTCCGCGATCAGGACCGCCGGCTCAACGCCAGACGCGAGATCAAGTGCCATCGCCTCGGACGCAACTGCGTTCACCGCCGCGACCCGCGCCCGTTCAGCACGGTCGATGTTGTCCAGGGCCGTCTGAGCTGCGGCACGCTCCTGCTCGGCGGCGGTCAACGCATCGATCGCCCCTTCGAGTCCGACGTCAGGCGCGACCACTGGCAGGTCGGAGCGCCGGATCTGGTCGTTTAGTCGCGCTTCCGTCACCGCCGGATCGTGTTCCTGTCCACAGACAGGGCATTCCCTATCGAGGTGGCGCAGGGCGAGCCGAGCGAGCGCGGCGAGCTCATCAACTGCAGCCGCAGCCCGGACGAGTTGGTCTCGCGCATCAGCCTCGGCGGCGCGGGCGGCTTCAACCGCCGCGGTACAAGCCATCACGCGCGAATCGGCGGCGGCTACCCGCTGCTCCGCATCGACGCGGCCCGGCGCCGCGGCCGGAATAGCCGCGAGCGATCTCCGGAGCTCGGACAAGCGCGCGCGACGAAGTTCATGTCCACGCACGGCCTCACCGAGGAACTCCAGCACGACGGCGGCGGCCTGACCTGGTGAATGTGCAACGTCGTCACCGACCTGGGGTGCGCCGAGGGCCGTGGATCGGTCGAGCCAGACTTGCCACCGCTCCCGCAGCTCGTCCGCACCTTCCGCCCGATCCGAAGCCGCCGAGATCTGAGCGACGAGACGTTCTCGGCGCGCCCGCAGAGGAGCGAGCATCTCCTCTCGATCCCGATTCGTCTTCCGCGTCCACGCGTTCCGTTCGCGCTCGAGTGCACTGACGAGCTCGCGGCGCCAGCTCCCTCAGTAGGTCGTTCGGTCGCCAGGTCGACTGCTCGGTGCTGAGTGTTGCGAGTGCCTGGTCGACCATCGCCACCTGCACTTCTACGGTGAGGCGACCCGGTGCGGGGAGTCCCCCGATGGCGGCGTCGACCACTCCCCGCGGGTCGAAGCCGACTCCCTGGATGCGCTCGGCCCACTCCCCGCGCAGGTCGACGTGCTCGCCGGCGTGCGGCTTCGACGGCCGGGAGTCGAGGACTGCTTCGCGCTCGAGTCGCCAGCGCTCCTGGGGCGTCGGGTCACGGTCGAAGGTGTCGCGGAATCGGTCGATCTTCTGGTCGAGACGCGCCTCGACCTGGCGGGTCCGCTGGGAGAGCTCGTCGAGCACCTCGCTGGGAACCGCCGTCGATCTCGGCGATCCCGTTCTCCGGCGACTGCCACCGAACGCCGAGGCGGGCGGTGAGTTCGCTGCGCAACGTCGAGTGGTACAGCGCCGACAGCGTCCGCTGGTCGCACTTGATCGTCCGGGCGTCGAGGGCGAGCCGCCGGCCGTCCGGGATGCGGACCTTGGCGACGACGACGGCGTGGCTGTGCACCTGCGGGTCGAGCATCCGGCTGGTGTGCTGCCGGAACACTGCGATGGAGAGACCGTCGGCGTCGACGAACTGCACCGTGCCGTCGATCGTGGCGCGTGTCGTCGCGTGGCACTCGACGAACTCGAGCACCGCTCGCACGGCGGCGTCATGGGCGGCGAGGGACTCCCCCGCCACGTGGTCGTCGCCAACGGCCCACAGCGTCGAGACCGACTTCGGCGCCGAGAAGGTGATGTCGTAACCGCGGACCGACTCGTCGTTGTAGGCGCGGCCGAGCTGCGCTCCCGAGGGGTCACGCCCCTCCATGAGCGAGAGGAAGTCCCCCGGGTCGACGTCGCCGACGAGACCCAGCGTCTTCGCCTGCTTCCCGACCCACACGCCGGGCGGCTCACCGGCATCGAGGTAGTACGTGGCGAGCGCGTGCCGATCGGGATCGACGTAGTACGCGCCGGCCTCGGACCCAGTGACCGACGTCACGCGAGCGGTCACGAGCAAATGCCTTTGCACTCGTCTGTCCGCCCT